>JAUSNX010000014.1:0-300000 GCA_030656015.1 Methanobacteriaceae archaeon | reverse complement strand
CTACATGGATATTCGTGCATTCGGTAAAGGATTCGAAGAGTTCTACAAACGATCCCAAGAAAAATACGGAATCAAGTTCGTCAGAGGACGGCCTGCTGAAGTACTGGAAAACCAAGATCTCACTCTCACGGTTAGAGCAGAAGACACATTACTCGGCAAAGTAACTGAATACGACTATGATATGGTTGTTTTAGGTGTAGGTTTAGTACCTCCAGAAGGATCCGAAGATTTAAGACAGACCATAGGTCTATCCAAGTCTGCTGACGGTTTCCTCATGGAAGCTCACCCAAAACTAAGGCCAGTTGACACCTTAACTGATGGTGTATATCTTGCTGGTGTTGCCCAAGGTCCTAAGGATATTCCTGATGCTGTAGCTCAAGGATCTGGTGCTGCTGCTCGAGCAGCTATCCCTATGGTTAAAGGAAAAGTGGCCATTGAGCCTATCATTGCTACCACGGACCTTGATGTTTGTGGTGGATGTGAAGTTTGTGTCGAACTATGCCCATACGGTGCTATAGATCGAACAGATGAAGAACAAGTAAGTGTAAATGTAGCTCTATGTAAAGGATGCGGTACCTGTGTAGCAGCCTGCCCATCTGGAGCAATGGACCAACAGCACTTTAAGACTGAGCAAATATTTGCTCAAATTGAAGCTGCTATTAATGAACCATCAAAATAAGTGTGAGATTTAATCTCTCACCTTAAATTTTTCTTTTTTAATATAATTTCAATTAATTCTTAAATTTAAAATAAAACCATTTTATTCTATAATATCATTAATTGCAATTGTTTAAAACGAAATAATTATCAATTCTTCATTTTTTATTTATCACATATTATTAAAATTTAATATATTGAATGCAATTAATTTTTCAAAATATGAATATTTATAACCATCATCTCACCATCATTAAAATGTGAATGAATTATCCCTACTTATAGATTATGGATGCTGATGAAATATGTCTGAAAATCAAAATTACGTTCAAGAAATACGAAATATCATGAAAGAGCACAATCAGTGGATGGAAAATAGTATGAATCTCATTGCCAGTGAGAATATTACTAGTTCTGCTGTTAAAGAGGCCATGGTCTCTGATTTGTCCCACAGATATGCAGAAGGCCTTCCCTGTGATAGACTATATGAAGGGTGTCATCTCATTGATATTATTGAAAACATAACTATAGATCTTTCTAAAAAGCTTTTCAACGCAGAACATGTCAATGTGCAACCAACTTCTGGTGTTGTAGCTAATTTGGCCTGTTTTTTTGCTTTTGCTAAAGTAAATGACCCTATGATGGCCATGGAAGTACCGTACGGTGGCCATATATCTCATGCTAATGTCAGTGCAGCAGGTATAAGGGGATTAAAAGTTTATACTCATCCTTTTAATCAAGAAACCATGAATATTGATGCGGATGCTATGAAAAAGCAAATTTTGGAGATTAAGCCAAAAATTGTTTTATTAGGTGGTAGCTTATTCTTATTCCCTCACCCTGTAGAAGAAGCTCGTGAAGCTGCCGATGAAGTAGGGGCCAAAGTAATGTACGATGGTGCCCATGTACTTGGATTAATTGCTGGAGGATGCTTCCAGGACCCATTAAAAGAAGGTGCAGATCTTCTGGTGGGAAGTACTCATAAAACATTCCCAGGACCTCAAGGTGGAATCATCCTTTGTAAAGAAGAACTAAAGGAAAAAATTGACGAAGCAGTTTTCCCAGGTGTAGTAAGTAATCATCACCTGCACCATGTGGCTGGGTTAGGAATTTCTACCGCAGAAATGCTGGAATTTGGTCAGGATTATGCTCAACAAATTGTCAAAAATGCAAAAGCACTGGCCCAAAACCTTTATGAACTAGGATTCAATGTGCTATGTGAAGATCTTGGATTTACTGAGTCTCACCAAGTGGCTATGGATGTTTCTGATATTGGAAGAGCAGCAGAACTTTCAAAACGCCTGGAAAGTAACAATATAATTCTGAACAAGAATCTACTCCCATGGGATAATGTTAACCGGTCTGATGATCCATCAGGTATTAGAGTCGGAACTCAAGAGCTTACTCGAAGAGGAATGAAAGAATCTGAAATGATTGAAGTGGCTGAATTCATTAAAAAAGTAGCTGTAGATAACTTAAAAGTTAAAGAAGAAGTTACTGATTTCATGAGTAATTACACTAAAGTACATTATGCATTTTCTAATGATGAGGCCTACAAATACATAGAAATATAAAAAGAAATTTAAAACACATTAAATTTCTATTTATTTATTTTAAGTTTATTTTTAACATTAATTTTAATATAAAAAATTAAATACGTACTGAAATCACATTTTAGGTATTTTTAAGCTAATAACTATAAAATGAATATGATATTATTGTTAATAATCTGAATTTTATTAAATTAATTAAAATTATATTATATTATATTTACAGAAACTTAAAATAATTTACAACATCGAGGAAAAAACATGCGTATTGCTTGGGCATTTACCGGAGCGGGACATCTTCTTTTAGAAAGTGTAGAAGCACTGGAAAAAATAGTTTCAAAACACGAAGTCACAATAATGCTTTCTAGGGCTGGTGAAGAAGTATTAAAGATGTATGGCCTTTATGAAAGAGTAATAAATGTTACGGGTGGTTATTATAGGGAATTGGCCATGGAAAAAGACCAGGAATTTAGTTTTCCCATAACGGGCCGTCTTTCTATGGGACGCTACGATATTTTGGTGGTTTCTCCTACTACTTCTAATACTATCTCTAAAATAGTACATGGGATTGCAGATACATTAGTTACCAATGCCGTGGCCCAGGCAGGTAAAGGTGCTGTAAAAACATTAATAGTCCCGGTTGATATGGAAGCAGGAGATGTAGAAACAGTTTTACCTTCCAAATTGGAATTAGAAGAATGTAAGAACTGTCAACCTTGTGAAGCTGCGGCATCTTGTCCTTCAGGTGCTATAATTCCTGGAACTGAAATCAATCTCTTAAAATGCTTGGGATGTGGGGATTGTCAACAGGCCTGCCCTTTCAATGCAGTTTCTGGAGGTAAAATAATTACTATCCATATGAGGCAATTGGACGTGAAAAATACTCATAAATTGATTCATTTAGAAGAAGTTATTGTTTTAAAGAGCCCGGAACAAGTTTTAAATTATATTTAGAATCTTAAAATTTTTTAGCTCTTTATTGATTTAGATGGATGGATTTAATTTAAATTAGTGGACATTTGAAATCCTTTTATAATTACATAATAAATTTTAATAGTAAAATTAATATTAAATGTATCACAGATTATTTATCATGAGGTGTTTCTATGGCTGAAGAAATGAAAAGAATTGATTTTCTCGTTAAAGAACTGGAAAATGGTGAATGGAATGATAGGGAGGATGCAGCAGAGCTTTTAGCTGAAGTTGGAGACCCTAGGGCAATAGATCCACTCATAAAAGCCCTAGAAGATGAAGATTTCCATGTTAGAGAGGCCGCGGCTCTTGCTTTAGGCACCTTTGATGATTCTAAACCTACACCTAACTTGATTAAATTATTAAAAGACGAAAGTCCGGGTGTTAGGTATGCTGGTGCCCTTAGTTTGTCAATGATTGGAGATGAAAGGGCTCTTGAGGAATTGGAAAATTCAAAAGATGATGAAAATGAAGTAGTTCAAAAAGTAGCACGGCTAGCTATTTCAGAAATTATAAAGAAATCCAATTAATTAATTATTTATAATTTATTTATAAATTTATTTTATTATTAATTCTTATTTCATCATATATTTTGAATTAATCCTTCTATTTTATTTAATCTTTATTTTAATCTTATTTTGTTAAATTAATTTATAATAAAAACTTAATTAAATTTGATAGATTATTTTTAGAGCATAAACTTAAATTAATAATTCCATTATTTAATCATTAAACTCAAGCAAATCACCAATTTTGGTTTCTGAATCTTTAATTAAACCTTTTTCGAGTTCAATTACAAATCTAGCTGCCAATTTTGGAGTATATGTTGTCCAGGGGTCTAGTGAAACCACATCCACTACTTTTAGGTCTTCATCTGTGAATATGACGTCCAGAGGAATTCTCATAAAGAACATGTGTATTGCTGAACCTCTTTTGCCTCGTCCGGATGGAATTTTAAGAATCAAACCTGCTTTTAAATCTTTTTTTAACATTAAACCACGAAATCTGGAAAAAAAGCTATCAGCAAATTCTACAGGTCCTAAATTATTATTTTTGCTTTTATTGACTAAATAAGTTTTAGAATTCATTTAACCACCATATTAATGTAAAATTTATTTGAAGAATAGTTTTAGTTAATTTTTATTAAATAATAACTTTTAAAGATAGATTTAATTATTTAATTTAGATATATGGATTTTATTACTAACTATTCTTTCCTAAAATATATGCTGAAGATATAACAATAGTTATATGTCAAGGTTATCATTAAACTATGTATATTTATATATAATCAATTCAAAATCATATCTACTATAAATGCCAATTATGAAAGACCAGCTTAATTACTATAACTCAAGTTATTCATGGTTTATAATTGGGAGGTATTTAAATGAGAAACATAATTGTAGAAACACTCAACCAAACTCCCATAGAGGAGCAAGATATAGAAATTGTTGAGAGAAAGGGTATAGGGCACCCTGACAGCATAAGCGACGGAATAGCTGAATCTGTGAGCCGTGCACTATGTAATGCTTATATAGAAAAATTCGGAGGCATACTCCACCATAACACTGACGAGGTACAGATTACTGCAGGTGAATCTGATCCTAAATTCGGCGGCGGAGAAATAATAAAGCCTATGGATGTCCTTTTAACTGGAAGGGGAGTTCCAGAATATGAGGGAGAAAAAATTGGAATAGATAGAATAGCTATAGCTGCAGCCAAGGAATATTTAAATGAAAATATCATAAACCTTGATGTGGAAACTTGTGCTGTGGTGGAATGTAAGATTGGACACGGTTCTGGGGACCTGGTGGATGTTTTCCGAAGACAAGGAATGCCTGCTTCCAACGACACATCTTTTGGTGTGGGTTTCGGTCCATTTTCTGAAACTGAACATCTGGTAATGACCACTGAAGAATTACTAAATTCCAGATCATTTAAAAAGAAATATCCTGCCGTAGGAGAAGACATAAAGGTCATGGGCCTAAGGGAAAATGATAAAATTACCCTAACCGTCGCAGCTGCTATGGTATCCAAATATGTGGATGATAAAGATAGCTATATTGCAGTTAAGGATGATTTAAAAAACATAGTATCTGATCTGGCAGCTAAAAATACTGACCGTGATGTGGAAATATTTGTTAACACTGCAGATGATCCTACTTGTGAATCTGAAAAAGGATATTACCTCACTGTAACTGGAACTTCGGCTGAGATGGGAGATGATGGTTCGGTAGGTCGAGGAAATAGAGCTAATGGTTTAATAACTCCTAACCGGCCAATGTCTATGGAAGCAACTTCTGGTAAAAACCCATTAAACCACGTGGGTAAGATATACAACCTTTTATCCAATAAAATGGCAGAAGAAATTGTAAGTTCTGTGGAAGGAGTGGACCAGATTCATATCATGCTTTTAAGTCAAATCGGAAAACCTATTGACCAACCTAAAGCAGCATCCTCTCAGATAATTGTTCAGAATGGATACAAATTGGAAGATGTGCAGAAAAAAGTGGAAAATGTCATGAATACTCAGCTCGAAGAGATATCTAGCATAACAGAACTGCTAGTAAAAGGTGAACTTAGAACCTTCTAAAAACTGGGCTTTATTTAAGCATTAGTAAACATGTTGATGTGGTGATTAAGAACTCATTCTTTTATTTAAAGTGGGGTTTTCATTAAAGAATATTACCACATATTTCTATTTTTAAAAAGTTTTTAGAATCTTTTAAATTAATTATTTTCTTTAATCGTTTTTTTATTTTAGAATTTTTTTGAATTTATATATAAATAATCACAACCTAAGTATAACTATAATTAATTCTAATTATTTTAATGAATTTTAATTATTCAAATAATTAAGAAATTACTTTAAAAATGTTGAATAACATAACTAATTAATAATAACAACATAAATTTATTAATAAATTTCAGGAGCGTTTGTATGCCAATTCAGGAGGCAGAAAAGTCATATCAATCTAAAAAAATAGAAGAACAGGTCCAGAAGTTCTGGGAAGACCGGGATATATATCAGAGGACCAATCAGCTAAGAAAAAATAAGCCAAAATACTCATTTTTAGATGGTCCACCTTATTGCAGTGGCCGTATACACTTGGGAACTGCCTGGAATAAGATTATAAAAGATACCCATTTACGTTTTAAAAGTATGAATGGTTTCAGCATCCGTCGACAGGCAGGATGGGATACCCACGGACTTCCAATTGAACACAAGGTAGAAGGACTTTTAGGCCTCACCAGCAAAAAGCAGATTGAAACTGAAATCGGAATTGAAAATTTTATAAACCAGTGTCGCCAGTTTGCTGTGGAAAATAAGGGCGTAATGACGGAACAATTCCAGAAAATTGGAATATGGATGGATTGGGATGATCCATATGTAACCTTTGATCCTAAATACATGGAATCTTGCTGGTGGACTTTAAAAAAGGCCAATGAAAAGGATTTATTAGTAAATGACCTTCGGGTAATTACTTGGTGTCCTAGATGTGAAACAGCACTGGCCATGGCGGAAATTGATTACGAAAATAAGGATGATCCTTCTATTTATGTGAAATTCCCGTTGGAAACTCCTGAGCTTGCTGAAAATGGAAAAGAATTTGTTCTAGTATGGACTACTACTCCCTGGACTTTACCCGCCAACATGGCCATTTGTGTACATCCTGATTTTGATTATGCCTATGTTAAAGTGGGTGATGAAGTTTATGTAATGGCCGAAGCACTGGTGGATTCTTTATTTGGATCCAGTGAATGCAATTGTGATCATGGGGATAATGCACATTCGGAAGAAGTTCAAGGTGATTCTGATTGTTGTGGTGGGGAAGGAGAAAAGCCCTATGAAATACTTAAAATTGTAAAAGGATCTGAATTACAAGGAAAAGCATATAAACATCCTTTAACTGATGAAATACCTCAACAAAAAGTATTTGAACATAAAATACTCCCTGGTGACCATGTAACTCTTACTGATGGTACTGGTTGTGTTCACACCGCCCCTGGGCACGGTCCAGAGGATTTTGAAATAGGAAAAGAATATGGATTACCTATATTCTGTCCGGTGGATGAAACGGGATTATTTAAAGACGAGGCCGGAAAATACGAGGGCCAGTTTGTGAAAGATGCTGACCAAGGTATAGTTGCTGATCTGGACACGCATGGACTTCTTTTAAAAGCAAGTATTATAAACCACCGGTATGGATTCTGCTGGAGATGTAAAACTCCTATTATTTATCTGGCTACTCAACAGTGGTTCTTAAAAATCACCCAAATAAAAGACCAGATGCTCTCTGAACTGGATAAAGTTAAATGGGTGCCTTCTTGGGCAGGGGAAAGTCGATTTAGAAACTGGGTTGAAAATGCCAGGGACTGGACCATTTCCCGACAGAGATACTGGGGAATACCTATCCCTATCTGGTCCTGTGAAGGCTGTGGAGAAATTACTGTGGTAGGTTCGGTGGCCGAACTTAAAGAAAAAGCCGTAGAAGACACTCTACAAGGAGATTTTATCCACAGGCCTCATGTGGATGACATAATCATCCCCTGCAAGTGTGGCGAAAACATGAAACGTACTCCTGACGTTTTAGATGTTTGGATTGACTCTGGAGTTGCGGGATGGGCTTCTCTTCATTATCCTCAGGAAAAAGAACTCTTTGAAGAATGGTTCCCCTATGATTTCATTACTGAAGGCCACGACCAGACCAGAGGATGGTTTTACTCCCAGCTAGGTACTGGAGTAATTGCCCTGAATCAAACCCCGTATCAAAAGGTTTTAATGCATGGATTTACTCTTGATGAAGATGGAAGAAAAATGAGTAAATCACTGGGTAATGTGGTGGAACCCGGAGAAGTAATAGAACTGTATGGTGCAGATATCATGCGTTTCTATCTCCTATGGGCCAACAAGCCATGGGATGATTTAAAATTCGTGTGGGACGAGTTAAAGAATGTCAGTAAAATGTTTAACATTTTATGGAATGTTTATGTGTTCTCCACTACCTACATGGCCCTGGATAACTTCAGTCCAGAATTTTACACCGAAAAAGATATAAAACTCCGGGATGAGGATTACTGGATACTATCTAGAATTAATTCGGTGGCCCAGGAAGTCAGTGAAGCATTAGATAACCTTTTCTTCCACAAAGCAACCCGAAGTATTAATCACTTCATCTTAGAAGACTTGAGCCGATGGTATGTAAGATTAATCAGGGGCAGGACCTGGGTGGAAAAAGACGATCCTGATAAGTTAGGTGCCTACCATACGCTTTACACTGTTTTAGAGCTTTTAATTACTTTGATGGCTCCAATTGCTCCACATATAACGGAAGACATTTATCAAAATCTGGTAAGGTCTGTGAGAATGAAACATCCAGAGAGTATACACATGCTAGACTGGAATTACTCACCTGAGCTTATTAATCCTGAACTGGAATCTGAAATGGATGTGGCCCGTGAAATTATTGAGGCCTGTGCCCGAGCCAGGGATGTGGCCCGTTACAAGCTTCGATGGCCAGTAAGTGAAATAATTGTGGTTTCTGAAGATGAAAAAGCCCTCCAGGCTGCAAAATCATTAGAAGCAGTACTCAAGGAACAGGCCAACACCAAAACAGTAGTAACTGCATCTGAATTCCCTCAATTAAAATTAAATCCCACTCCTAACCGCAAGACTCTGGGCCCGCGATTAAGGCAAGACGTACCTTTAGTTGGAAAAGAACTGGAAAAAGCCGATGGAATGGAACTAAAGCATAAACTGGATAGTGAGGGCTCAATTACCATTCAGCTGGCTGATAAATCTGTGAAATTGTCTCCAGAAGATGTTATATTTGAAACTGAACTTCCAGAGGATGTGGTGAGTGCTGAATTTGAGGGTGGCAGTGTATTTGTCAATACTCAGCTTACTCCTGAAATTCTCTCAGAATCCATGGCCCGGGAACTTATTCGGAGGATCCAGGACATGAGAAAAGATATGGACTTGGATGTGGAAGCCCATATTAAAGTTTCTGTGGATTGCAGCAGTGAATTTGAAGCTTTGGTGGAAAAACAAATGGAATTTGTTGGCCATGAGGTTCGTGCGGAAAAAATATCATTTAATACAGAAGAAGGGGAATATACAAAAGAATGGAAAATAGAGGAGCATGAACTCAAGGTGTCTATTTTTAAGACATAGGTTTTCCATATTTTTTGTTTTATTCTTTAATTTTATTTTTTTAAATAAACTAAAATAAGTTTTCAAAATATTTCATAAAAAGATTAATTAATCTATTTATTAAACTAAATTATAGGATGAATATTTTATAGAATTTATAGAATTTATATTTAAAATTTAGTTTGGATAGTGAATACAAAGATATTAATTTAAGTAAATATTATTTCATAATCTAATTTAGTCAAGGGTGGTAAAATGGCATTAACTGATTCAGAAATGGATTTTATAAGAGAAAAACTTGGCAGGGAACCTAACTCCCTGGAACACGGTATGTTGGATATTATGTTCTCAGAGCACTGTTCCTACAAGAGCAGCCGACCAGTACTGGGACTATTTCCCACTGAAGGTGAGAATATAATAATGGGGCCTGGAGATGATGCGGGAGTGGTATCCATAACTGATAAGCTGGCTTTGACTGTGGGAATTGAAAGTCACAACCACCCTTCAGCCATAGAACCTTATGGTGGGGCAGGAACTGGTATTGGTGGTATATTAAGGGATATTATTTCTATGGGTGCTATGCCCATAGCTCTTTTAGATTCTCTTCGTTTTGGTCCGCTGGAAGATCAAAAATCATGCTACCTCTTTGAACATGTGGTAAAAGGAATTTCAGATTATGGTAACCGGGTGGGAATACCTACGGTAGGGGGAGAAGTAGAATTTGATGAAAATTTCCGATCTAATCCTCTGGTTAATGTGATGTGTGCCGGTATTGTACCTAAAAAAGACCTGGTAAAAGGAATCGCTCCTAATATAGGTGATGTTTTCTTACTTATGGGTGGCAGAACTGGCCGGGACGGTATTCATGGTGTTACCTTTGCCTCAGAAGAACTTACCACAGCTTCTGAAATAGAGGATCGCCCGGCAGTGCAAATTGGTGATCCATTCACTAAGAAAAAGGTTTTAGAAGCTAGTTTAGAGATTATGGAAAAGCTTCCAGTTACTGGAGTTAAGGATCTTGGTGGTGGGGGCTTGACCTGCTGTATCAGTGAACTGGCCGATAAATGTGGCAACGGGGCCCTGGTGGAACTGACTAAGATACCTCTTCGTGAGGAAGGAATGACTCCTTATGAGATTATGCTTTCTGAATCTCAGGAAAGGATGGTTTTTGTTATTAATCCTGCTCAAACTGATGCGGTACTGGAGATATGTGAAAAATACGAACTTCCGGCAGCAGTAATTGGTGAAGTAACCAATACCAAATTAATGGTAGTGGAAGAAGAAGGGGAAATAATAGCTGATCTACCAGCTAACCTTTTGGCAGATCCTCCAACAGTAGAAAGAGAAGCCATAGCACCAGTGAAAAATGAGGAATATGTGGAAGTAGAGCATCCTTCTGCTGAAGAAGCTCTTTTAAAACTATTGTCTTCTCAGAATATGGCCAGCAAGCGCTGGGTGTACCGTCAGTACGACCACGAAGTTCAAGTTCGAACCATGGTTAAACCAGGAGACGATGCTGCGGTTTTAAGAGTAGATGATGAAAAGGCTGTGGCTTTAACTGCAGATTGTAATAGTATACACACTAAATTGGATCCTTATCATGGTGGAGCAGGATCAGTGGCCGAGGCCATAAGAAATGTGGTATCTATGGGTGCTGAGCCATTATGTGTAGTGGACTGTTTGAACTTTGGAAATCCAGAAAAACCAGAAGTATTCTGGCAATTTAGGGAATGTGTTAAAGGAATGTCTGACATAGCAGGAAAGTTTAAAACTCCAGTTATTAGTGGAAATGTAAGTTTTTACAATGAAACTGAAGGAATCACGGTCAATCCATCTCCCGTAGTGGGCGTAGTGGGAGTGGCCAATATTGGTGATGTGCGGACTATGGACTTCAAAGAAGAAGGGGACCAGATTATTGTAATTGGATGGACCTATAATGAGCTGGATGGCTCTGAATATCAGAGAACTGTGCATGGCCTGGTTCAAGGGTCTGCTCCACAGATAAGGATTGATGATGAAATCCAATCTACCCATAGCATTCTTGATTTATTGAAAGATGATGTGGAAGGTAATATTACGGCTATCCATGACTGTTCTGCTGGAGGAATAGGCATTGCTTTATCTGAAATGGCTATTAAAAGCGGCTTAGGGGCCAATGTGGATATTTCTTTAGCTCCACGGGAAGATATGTCTGAATTTGAGACTTTACTTTCTGAATCACACGCCCGATACATAATCACCGTTAAAAATGATGCGGTTGATGCAATTTTGGAAAAAATTGACGCACCATGTTCGGTCATTGGGGAAGTTAAAGGTAATGTATTAGTTATTGATGAACTTGCCCAAATGAAAGTTGAAAAACTTCAAGAAGCTTATCATGGAGTAATTGAAAAATTCATGGCTTAAAAACCTTTAAAGAGAAAATTGAGGGACTAAGGAGATCATTTTTTAGTCTATTAATTTTTTTATTTTATTTCTTTCTTTATTTATTTTAATTTAATACTCAAAAATAGAATCAGGTGCTAATTATTCATGCAAAAAGAGACTTTAAGACAACTAGTACACGCATCTGGCCTTTTATTTATTTTTCTGGAGCCTTTTTTATCGCTTCCCTATTTAATTGCATTGACCATTTTCGCCACGGTAATGGGGGAAATAATCTATAAAATAGATAAAAAAAGAGATATTTTCCTTTTTTCCATGCTTTTAAACAGTTGTAGAAGAAATGACAATGAAAAAGGGTTTATTTATTTTTTTGCTGGTTTGTCCCTGACCTTGATAATTTTTGGACAAAACCTGGCTGTGGCCAATGCTGCTATATTGACTCTGGCATTGGGTGATTCTCTTTCTACCCTTGTGGGAACGCGATGGGGTAAACATCCTTTGATTTTTAATCCAAAAAAGACATGGGAGGGTTCTTTAACTTTCATAGCAGCAGCCTTTTTAGGGGCCCTAACTCAAGTCTCCCTACTGGCAGCTTTGGCAGGAGCTATCGCTGGTGCAATAACTGAGGCCTACAGCCCTATTGATGATAATTTAACCATTCCTTTGGTAGTGGGGACAGTTATAACTATTTTCATGTATTTTATGTAATTGGAAATTTAAAAAAGAAAATTTTGACTACTTTTTCCATATTATTTCCTAGAATTAATTTTTTTTAAGCCCATTCCAATCCCTTTTCCATTTTCAATTACCAATTCCCTTCTCATTGAAAATTTTCAATACCCTATTAAAATCATATTTTTATAGCCTTATAGCTCCTTCTTTTTTAAAGAAATAAACTGAAAGGCCAAATATTCCTATAGCAATTGCTATGGTTGGTAAAAATGATAGAATAATTAGAGGGTCCAGAACCGGTGTGGATGTCATTCGAACCATAATTATGGTGGGTATCAAGTTTAAAATTCCTTGTAGGGCTGGCATGTCCATGAAAAGCGGCACAAACAGCACAAATGTGGCAAAGAAAAGCAATAGGGTTATGGCTGAATTTGCTTCCTTGGTACTATCCACCAACATGGAAATTATAACTCCTAATCCGATAAAAATTAATCCTACAAAAAATAAGAGCACCAAAAGCAGCAAACTATGGTAAATTGGCACCTTAAGCAGTTCTAATAGTAATATCCATGCCGCGCTCTGCACTAGCGAAAATAAAAGTATAGGCAATATTTTACCAACAACCACCATGGTACTGGACAATGGTGTCATTAAAAGTACTTCAAAGGTTTTTCTCTCTTTTTCACCCACTACACTGTCAGTAACAATATTACTGGCCAAGAAAAATGGTAAAAGTACTATAAATGGTATAATAAATCCATACATTATCTCCACAAAATAAGAACTGTCCAGGGCCAGTGGTGAAGTGGAATTAGCATTAATGGGAACTTCTTTTAAAACCACAGGATTCTCAATAGCGGCAATTTGTGACGTGGAGAGACCTTGTTTAGATAGTTTTTGCTGTAGGCGATATGAATCAAGTGCCTTGGTGATTTTACTGGCCACCACAGAATAAAAAACATTAGCCGTATTGGCATCCAGGCCAATATCTCCTTTGGAGTTTGTTAGATAAATCATGGCCACCATACGCGTCCCCAAAGCATTTTTACCCTCTTGAGCAGTTTTAAAGTAAACTAAATTCAGATTTTGAGCTTTAAGACTTTTTTCAAGGGCAGATCCATTTAAATCCTCGGTTATTCCCACTTTAATTGCTGAGCTGCCCTGCCATTGGTCTATTAAATTAGGGTCACTAATCATGGAGCTTATAAATGCCAGACCAAAGGCCCCCAGTATTATAAAAAGCTGGACAACTACAACAAGCAAGTAAATTTTATTTGAAAGAATGTCCTCAGATTCTTTTTTGGATAAAGCTAATATTCTCATAATTTCCACCCGTATGTGGGATTATATACTTTAAAATGATAAATATGGGCATAAATATGTCTGTAAATTGTTTCTACTAACATTAAGATCCCCTTATCCTTTTCATAATTTTGCTAAATCCAATAAAAGCGATTAAAAGTTTGAATAATCCTGGACGGGGCCCAAATACAATATCATCTCTTCTAAATAACCATATTGCTGCCCAATAGGAAATGGCACTTATTATGAGGATAAATATTAGGGGAATTACAATATCTCCCCAGCCCATAGGGGATCCAGAAAATATCTTTATAATCAAGGTCATAGTGGATAAACTAACGGACTTGCCTTGTTGGGCGACATAAGCCAGTGCTGGAACTATTAAAAATCCAATTATGGCAATGTAGGCAAAGGTTATTCCAATTCCGGCCTCTTTATAATTTTTAGCATAAGCTGCTATAATGGAGGTGAGGCCTACAATGGGTACTGCGGTGATTACTACAATAAGGTAAACCAGCAAGGGATTACCAAGTGTAAAACCTGCTAAAATCATCAATATCATCCACAAAGCCACCTGTACGGCCATTGTCAATACAACAGCCATACTTTTGCCTAAAATGATGTATGTTCTGGATATAGGCATGGCTATTAGTATCTCTCCGGTTTTACGTTCCTTTTCACCAACTATGCTGTCCACTACCAGATTTCCAAAGAGGAACAATGGTAAGAATAATAAAACTGCAGTCATTATTTTGGTTATAAGTTGTAGGGGGAGTGATTCTCCGGTAGATTCTTGTTGAACTTGTGGTTCTGGGGATGATTGTGAAAAATTAGGACTTATACTATTAATTAACTGCTGTGAAATGATTGCTGAAGTTTTATTACCTGCTAATTGGACTTCATCTCTTACCACACTTCTTTTAGGGTCACTATAATCAATAAAAATCTCGCTTTTGAGTGGAGATATGGTATTATTCGATAAACTGACATTTTTTGAAACTAAAAGCAGACCAGTTAATTTTCCCTGGCTGATAAGTTGCAGGGAACTATTTGATACCGGCCCTATTTCAAGTATCTGCGGATTTAGATTATTTTTGAAAATTCCTTGAGAATCAGCCACATCTAATGAGGCAAACCCATTTAAAGAAGGGGTAAGTCCTACTCCTTGCTGAGATTCAATATTGCTCATGAAACCATTAAAAAACAGCACCATCATTAATAGCACTGCTAACTGGAAAAAGAATATTAAAATAAATTTACGGCTTTGAAGCGTGTTCTTCAGTTCCCATCGGGTTATTGTCCAGGATCCCATATTTAAAACCTTTTTATTATAATTAAACAAATAATTATATAAATTGTAAAAGATGTAGCTATGATGTGTTTAATATATTGAATATCTTGAAGTTATGCCCTATTCTCTAATTTCTCTTAATATTACTGACGGTTTGAATAAAAACATCTTCTAAAGTAGGTTCTTTAGTATTCACAGCCATAAGATTGGAACCTATGTGCTTAACAATATCAGAAATATCTTTTCGACTATTTAATGAAATATCTAAATCTTTTCCATTCAAAACAATATTTTCAACACTGGAATAAGATTCTATTGATTTAAAATCACTCTTAGAAAACTGAGAGGGCTCCTTTAAGTTTATTTTCAAAATCAAATTCCCGTGAATTTTTGATTTTAATTCTCCAGGGCTGCCCATATCCAGTATCTGGCCCTGATTTAAAATAGCTACTCTATCACACAATAAATCGGCTTCATCCATGTAATGAGTACATAAAATAATGGTCTTCTCTCCTTTCAAGCCACCAATAAATTCTCGGATGGATATGGCAGTGGCCGGATCCAGGCCCATGGTTGGTTCATCGAATATAATTATTTCTGGATCGTGAACCAGTGCTCGAGCAATCCCAATCCTTTGGCGCAGCCCTTTAGAGAAAGTATTGATTCTGTGATGGGCTCGGTCACTCATTCCTACCAGTTCCAATAATTCCTCAATCCTGGCGTCTAAACGATCTTTAGGAACACCATAAAGTTCACCAAAATATTTTAAAAGATCGTATGCCTTAAAACGCTCGTATAAATTAGGTTCTTCAGGTAAATAGCCAATCATGCTCTTTATTTCTAGGGGATTTTTCATTACGTTGTAACCACCCACCATGACCTTGCCCTGGTCAGGGTGGAGGATGCAGGAAATAATCCGGATAGCAGTGGTTTTACCGGCCCCATTAGGACCAATTATTCCTAAAAGTTCTCCTTTTTTTATATTGAGACTGAGCTCGTTTAAGGCAGTAATCTTACCAAATCTCTTGCTAAGTGAACTTATTTCAATCATGTTTTTTTCATGAGTCAAGAGATAAACCTCTTAAATTTTTTAAAAATGATTAAATTGAATTATTCTAAATAAATATATTTATAATTTATATTCTATTCCATAATTCTATTCCATAATAATTAGCTATTTGCTACAATTTATTATAGTATATATTTTAAAACTAATAAAGTTGTTTCAGGATTTAGAATTAACATAAAATAGAAATTAACATAGATATAAGTGGTTTTGAATAGATACATGATTTTAATAACTCTAATAAAATCAATAAAAACCTTTTCAACAAATTAAAACCAAATTAAATTAATTATTAACTTATATTTATCCATTAAAACACCTTAAAGAGCAAGATAAAATGTTTCTTTCCAAGCTCATTCCTGTAGAAAAAGCCCGGCAAATTATAGAAGAAAATCAGAAAATAATGTCTGAAGAGATAATAAAACTAGAAAAGGCCCATAATCGGGTTAACTGTAGTGAATTCATATCTCAGCATAATTCTCCTCCATTTGATAGATCGGCCATGGATGGCTACGCCCTTCAGGCCCAAGATACCTTTACTTCATCTCCTTCAAATCCAGCCCATCTGACCATTATTGATAGAATTGGTGCTGGGGACTCTTCTTCTGTAGAGATAATATCTGGCCAAGCAGTTAAAATTGCTACGGGCGCGCCCATACCTGCCGGTGCTGATGCGGTGGTCATGGAAGAATACACCTATGAAAAAGGTGATCAACTGGAAGTTCTTGCCACTCTAAGTCCGGGAGAAAACGTTTCTTATGTAGGAGAAGATATTAGTAAAGGCGATAAGATTCTGGGTTCTGGAAGGCTTTTAAGACCTCAAGAGTTGGCCCTCATTGCTTCAGCAGGATATGGTGATGTAGAAGTATATAAAAAACCTAAAGTGGGCGTAATTGTAACTGGTAATGAACTGGTTGATCCTACATTTCACTTAAAAGGAGCAGAAGTAATTAATTCCAATCAATATGCTTTAAGAGCACTGGTGGAGAGTGCTATGGCAGAATGTGAAATAAGTCACTGCAGAGACGATGCACAACTCATGGAAAAGGCCATTTCAGAGGCAGCTGAGAAATATGATGTAATCATTACTACTGGAGGAACGGCCATAAGCAAAGGCGATGTGGTGGTGGATACGGTGGATAAGCTGGGCGAGGTCTTGATTCATGGAGTAGCTGTGAGGCCTGGAAAACCGGTAGGTTTTGGAATAGTCAACGAAAAATCCATATTTATGCTTTCTGGCTATCCGGTGGCAGCTATGGTTTTGTTTGATGTATTTGTAAGAACCTATCTTTTAAAAATGCAGAATATAAATTATGAGCACCAACCCGTGAAAAAAGTGGCCCAGAAAAAAATTCCCTCTAATTTAGGCCGTACTGACTATATTAGAGCTTTTGTAGATGTCAATGGGGTCAGGCCAGTAATGAGTAAGGGCTCTGGTGTTATTAGGGCCATGGTTGATTCTAATGCTTACGTGTTTATTGAAGAGAATCAAGAAGGTGTAGGAGAAGGAGAAGAATGTGATGTGATTCTTTTTGATTCTTTTAAGGTTTAATTAATGATATTTTAATTAATGATATAACTTTAAATTCATGAATTTTAAAAATTTATTCTAAAATCAATTAAGTTCAAGTACTTATGAACTGAATATAAATATGATTTAATACATTCTTATAATTAATAATCTGGTTATTAGTATTTATAAATAGTAATTCGAGTATGATTTAAAGTCAAAAGATATTAATCTCATATATTTAAATTTATAATAAGTAAATGAAAATATTATTTAATTATTCAACGGTGAACTAATGGATGTTTTACAGTTTTATGCTGCGTTATTCATAATTATATGGGTAGTTGCATTTCTTTTCAAAGATAAACTCAAAATTGAGATTCACGGCCCCATATTAATGAGACGGACCACCCGAATGAGAGGCCTTATTGATAGAATTGCCCAAAGACATAAGAAGTTCTGGAGATGGACCATGAATATTGGAATAGTAGTGGCCTTCTTTTTCATGGCAGTAATGTTGTATTTCTTGTTCACTTCACTTCAGAGCTTTTTCACAGCGCCCCAAGCTTCTTTGATATTACCGGGAGTAGATTTACCAGGATCTCAGATATTTGTACCTTTAGGATACGGGATATTGGCCCTGATCACGGTAATGTTTGTTCATGAATTTGGTCATGGGATTATGGCCCGTGTGGAAGGAATAAGCATCAAATCCATTGGAGTGCTTATGTTAGCCATACTTCCCGGAGCATTTGTGGAACCTGATGAAGAAGAAATAAAAAAATCAAAAAGATCTTCAAAACTTAGGATTTATGCTGCGGGATCTGTATTTAATCTCATGTTGGCGGCACTAACTTTCATTGCATTTGTTTGTATTTTGAATTTTGCGGTACCTGCTGCATTTGACGCAGATGGTATTCAGATAAACAGTGTTGTTCCTGGAAGCCCGGCAGTTGGAGTGTTAAAAGAGGGAATGGTAATTGAAAGTATTAATGGTGTTCCCACCAGTAATTTGACCAATTATCAAGAAGAACTATCTAACCTAAAAATCGGCGAAACAGTTGTCCTGGTAACGGATCAGGGGAAATTCAACATTAAAACGGAAAAAAATCCCAATAACTCCTCCCGAGCTTACATTGGTATAAGAAGTTCTGTTAATATGGAAGTAACTGAGAAAGTAGCCAAAAACTATGGGGAACAACTACCTTGGGTGTGGTTGTATCTTCAAGATCTTTTCTACTGGATTTTCTTACTTAATTTTGCAGTAGGTACCTTTAATTTACTTCCTTTTAAGCCACTGGATGGAGGACTCATGCTGGAAGAAGTTCTTAGGTATAAACTTTCAGAAGACCAGATTAAGCCTATTATAATGACTATTTCGGCATTCCTTATATTTATAATAGCTATTAGTGTAATATGGGGAACTGGAAGGGGATTATTAATGATGTTCAAGTAAAAAAGATTAATTTCTTTTTCTTTTTTTAAATAAATATTATACAAAATAGATTAAAATAAAAATAATTTTAACGTTATCTTAAAAACTAGCGAGACTTTTTCTGACAATCAAAACAAGTTCTTCTATCCCTATTAGTTTTGTAAACCTTTCCGCAGGAAGGGCACTGCACGACTTGAGCAGTTTTCTTCTCAATAGGGAATGGCCTATCCTGGCACTGACATTTAATTCCCACCATTTTCTTAGATGAACGTCTTTTTTTCATTTTATCACTATAAAATACATTTAAAGACTATTTATTAAATATTAACAGCTAAATTTACTAAAAACTAAACACTTGATCCATTTCTTCCATTAAATCCACTACTAAATCATCATAATCGTGGAAGAGTTTCGCTCCAGGAATTAAATTCTCTCCCAAGCCCCGGGCCTTTAAATCATTTTCAGATACTGAAACTGAGTGATTTTCAGCCAGGAAATGGATTAAATCGGTATGGACATGCCCATGAACTCCTCCATAAACTCCATTTCCAATTAAATAAATGATTATTTCCGCATGAGCCCGGTAAATGTTTAATAATGTGATAAAATTATTAAAACTTTCTTCCTGAGGAGTTTTAGTTATTATAAATCCAATTTTCATTTTTTTCTCCAGTTATATCTGTTTAGAAGAATTTTTAATCAATATCCTTCCCAGCCCAAGGTATTCATCATTTCTGGACCCAGTAACTTTTCCAGACACTCCACCTGGGCCTGATGCCATGGTTCTTGTAGGGGAAGACACTCATTCAGCGGCTTGTCTCCTGAAAGTACTTTAAAAGAGAAGGCCATGCAAGTTTTTTCACCACATTCTTCACAATCGGTCTGAGGAAGACATTTATAAATATCCATGGGCCCTACTTGTGAAATATTTGGAATATCTAATTTTTCTATAGTTTTAGAATCATTTGAAGATTCTAAATTATCATATGCTTGATTTATGGCTTTCATAACGTCAGTTATTATTTCTACAGCATCTTCTTTATCCAGAGTCTTGTTCATGGTAACTTTACCAGACGGATAAAGTGTAACTAGGCGGCCATATATGGATAGTGTCAATATTTTTTTCTTTTCCACGTAATTAACTTTTCCTGGGGGGTACATGGGAACTAAACTACTAATAATATCTTCTAATGGAGCATCTAACTGCATTAAAACTCTGACCTTACCTTCAGTTGCAATACAGGGTCTTATATTTTTAATGCTAACTTCACTAACCAGAGAACCATTTTCCAGCACTTTATATTTTAATTCTTTCATTTCCAATTCCAGACCTCCTAGAAAGCTGAAATAACGTTTGAAATATTTATTTTATTGGGGAATGATTTTAAATTCTCAAAAATGTAGTATTTTTTGATTTTACAGCCATAATTTCGTATAATTCCTGATCATTTATAATTTCGGCGGCTTCCACCAGATCTTTTTCTTTAAATCCTCGATCTTGCAATGATTTTTCATGAACAAATAGACTTCCTTCTGGAAAAATAAGGTAAGTCAGCTCTTCCACACAAGGGAAATTCAAACGACTCTCACTCTGCTGTCCTCCCAGGGCAGCATAGACTCCGTCACCAATTAAAAGAACATCCGAATCTAATTCTTTGTTTAAGCAGGCAATTGAAACATAAAATCCACTAAAAGCATCTTCATAACCGTAAGGGGCCTTATCAATTATGATGAATGATGATTCCATATTAAACCCCCAAACTAATTACTTGGTGGCTTTCTTTTATCCAACCTGCTAGATCATAAACATTGGTGATTGCCACGCCTTTGATATATGGTTTTTTGGCACAACTATGGCCTCGAGCTGTGGAACATCGCACACAAGCCCTCACATCAGCCCCTTTATTTATGAGATTCCGGAATTTTGCGGCTACATTGGGAAATGAATGGGGATTCTGTTCTTTTTTTGGAATGTGGGTAGCATCCATATATAAAAATAAATTTACCCTGTATTTTTTATTAAGTGCACTCAGTGCTATTTCATAGGCCATATCTGCATACTGGGAGCGATAAGGGCCCTCAGTAAGGACTATGGTTAGAACTTTAGGGGAGTTCTCTATCATAGTATTTATTATGTTTTTTTCAAGATAAATAATTGTCCATGAATAATAATGAGAAATTATTTAATTTATAAGCTGGGGGTTATTTTAAAAATAAAAAAATAATTTAAAAAATTAAATTCATGAAAAATAAGGCCTTTAAAAACCACTTTTCACAAAATACTTTTTCTGGAACCAAAGTGCCACATTAACCAGACCTATAAGTATGGGAACTTCAATTAAGGGCCCTATTACTGTTGCAAATGCCACACTAGAACCAATTCCAAAAACAGCTATGGCCACTGCAATGGCCAGTTCAAAATTATTGCTGGCGGAAGTGAAGGAAATGGCAGTTGTTTTAGAGTAGTCTGCACCTATTCTACGCCCTAAATAGAATGTTACAAAGAACATCACCACAAAGTAAATTAAAAGGGGAATGGCAATTATTATAACATCAAATGGTATCTGCACTATATAATTTCCTTTTAGGCTGAACATGACCACAATAGTAAATAAAAGAGCTATGAGGGTTATAGGACTAATTTTAGGTATGAATTGCTCATGATACCAGATCTTACCTTTTCTTTTAACCAGAATAAATCTGGTTAGCATACCCGCCAGGAAAGGAATGCCCAGATAAATAAAAACACTTTGGGCAATTTCCAAAATGCTTAAATCGATGCTGGTCCCATTTATCCTAAACAGGGCAACAAAACCATGATAAAGAACCAGGCATAAACGCTGTAGAATAAAACCTGAAATACACTGTTAAAAGCGACTAAACTGGCAGCGTACTCATTATTTCCCTGGGCCAGTTCATTCCATACTAAAACCATGGCTATGCAGGGAGCAATACCAATTAATATTAAACATACCACGTACTCTGGATAGTTGGATAAGAATATCACGGCCAGAACAAACATAAAAATGGGCGCTCCTATCCAGTTTTGGAACATGGCCAGTCCCAGCACTTTACAGTCGCGAAAAACATCAGGCAGTTCCCACGAAAAATTGATTTAAGAAAGAATCACATCCAGTTATAAAGTAACCGATGGAAACTCCTAAGATCATGGCCAGGAATATCCATAGTGTAAGATAACGATCCAGAAAACTGAGCCCAGTGGAGTCGCATCTTTTTGAATTATTTATAATTTCTTTAGATTTCATTTAAATACCCTATTGAAACATAATATATTCTTAATTGATTATTGCATGGTTAATAAGAAAATAAGAAGCGAATAAATCACTCTTTTTTAGATTCTTCCAGGCCTCTTTCAAAGGCGTCACGGTGCATATTAGCAGCCATTTCTTTTTTACACTCATCGTCACTTAATAATCGCATTTTAGGTGCCCTGCAGGGGTAGTGTTGAATCCTCAATCCGGCCCGACTGGCCAGCCCTTCAGTATTCCTTCCAATAACGTCTTTGGCCACAAAATCAGTTGCTCCACAGGGAGATCCCCTTATGACTTTCACATCCAAGACTTTATCGCTCTGACAATTAATTTTGACTATGGGTTGGCCAAATTTAGCCACGAATTCATCAAATACTGGATTTCCATTTTCCTCCAGATCGCACATGTTTTCTGGAGCAGTAATATTTCCAAATCGGGTTAACTGCTGTTTGAAACCTTTTCCTCTCCAGGCCCCAACGATTATCCAGTCCACCTTATCGTGGAGATGCTCTACCAGTTCCAGGGTGAGGTCTGGGTGGATTACATAGGTTAAAATAACATTGGCTTCTGTTAATTTTTCTAAAGCATCCTCTGGAACTTCTATTTCATCAATAAATGCACCAACTGGTGGTTCAAGCTCGATAAAATCTGTTTCAAACTCTTCTTTGATGTTTTCATAGGCCCGATCTCCATAAGGCCCGTCAGTTACTATGGCTATTTTAATCATAATGGCCCTCCACTAACTTAAAATCTATTAAAATCATTTTTTAACTATTTTAAATTTCTCTACTAAATTCTTTTTTTATCCATTCCTGGATATTATCTCTTAAATTTCTTAAAGAATTTAACTGGGTGTTATCATCACCTTTAAATTCACGAGGGTCGGGAAATCCCTGATGGATATGGCTTTTACCTCCAATAAAAACCGGACAGGCCCCTTCATCACATAGGGATACCACATAATCAAATTCATGGCCTTGGAATTTTTCCAGACTTTTTGATTTATTTTGAGAGATATCAATACCTATTTCCCTTAGAACTTCTATGGTAAGGGGATTAATTTCCAGAGGTTCTGATCCGGCAGAGTAAACTTCATAATGATTGCTATAGGTATTTTTTAGTAAAGCTTCCGCCAACTGGGACCGTCCTGAATTATTTTTACATATGAAAATGACTTTTTTCTTATTTGATTCCATTTAAACACCTTTTGAAGTGGATAAGTAAATATTAATTTTTTAATTATTTATTCAACACGATCTTTAATTATCTTTTTAATTTCCATCACGCATTTTTCACCAGATTCACCTAAGCGGGCCACGCCACCTGGTTTCAAGTCATTTTCTTGCAGGGGAGTCATTACATTCATACTGTCTGCAACTTTAACTCCTTTACTGGCTAATATCATATCCACACAAGAGTGTTCGCAGCCATTCACGGCCATTATGGGATATTTTTTTATAATTTCCTTAAAACCTTCTTTATCTGCCGATGTAGCAGTAATACAGACTGATATGACATCTGGTGATTCTTCTACAACATCTGAACATGAAGCTCGGGCCACGAGGCCGTAGGGACTCATTCCATTACAGGGACACAGGGCAATTTTTTCTTTTTCCATTCTGATTTCTCCTAATTCGAATAATTATTTATAAGACTCTGGCCACGATTTTTAAATTAAATCACTTAAATTTTCAATTAATTCCAGTAATTGGTCATTGGTGAGCTGGTAATGGATCCATAGTCCTTCTTTACGGCCCTGAATAAAACCAGCTTTTTTTAAAACATTTAAATGATGTGAAATGGTTGATTGAGGTTTTTCCAGAACGTCAGTAATTTCACAAACACACAGCTCACCATCTTGAAGCAAATACAATATTTTAATCCGGGTGGGATCAGAAATTGCCTTGAATATCTCTGACTTATCTTGTAATTGCTTATCCTCTGGAATTTTAGCTATGGTTTCTTTTAATCTTTTAATCTGGCCATTATAATGGTCTCCTTCGCCAGTAATTTCACATGTTTTCAAATAAATCACCTTTAGCTTTCAACTTTTATTTTGGCAATCAGGACAAATATATTCCTCTTTATCAGTTTTATATACCTTATCACATTTTTCACATATGGCATCTTTAAGATGAGATTCTTTTTGCACGTTTATCCCCCATTTACATGAAATGCCACCTCTGCTGTGGGTGTTTTTCATTCTCACCTTTTCATTTTCTTCTTTAACCATCAAATCACACATGTTAAGATTAATAGCACTTATTTTTGTTTTTTTCTCTTAATTTAGCCGTCATTTTGTCAAATTTAATTTTAAGGTGGTCATAACCTTTACTGTGGAAGGGACAATCTTCTATACAGTATGTACAACCCTGGCTACAACCTATACAGAGTTTTTGCACCAGTTTCGTTTCAGTATTTCCACAGCAAGCTTCTTTTTCTAGCAGTGCTTTTTCAGGGCAGGCCTTAACACAGTTGCTGCATCTATTACAGTAATCATTTATCCAGGAATGCTCATTTTCGTTTTTCACAGGTAAATTTGCTATACTGACGAATATAGCAGAAATTTTCAGTCGAGGGCCAAGTTAAGGGGTTATGAGAAGGCCAATTTTTCCTATCTGTACTAATCCTGCTTTTTGAGCCAGCGGGGAGAAATTAATATTACCTTCGTAAGTATGGGCCACCTGGGTGGCGTAACCATTTTTTCGAAGATAATCTGAAATTTTATAGCTTATTTCACCTAATTTAGCATAGGCAGCATTATTTAACTCCTGAGCTTCCTCCCCGGGGGCAGTAGCAATGATATCTTCACCCATGGGCATGGTCAATACAATGGTGTGGGGATAAGGGATGAATTTATCTTTAATTAACAAATCAGAAGTAATTTGGCTGTATCCTATACTACTAATTCCCAGTGATTTAGTATAGCTCTCAAATTCTTTGATAAACTCTTCAGATGCCAGAAATTCTGCATTTTCTGGATTATTAACTTGTGATTGGTCGGGATATTCTACATCTCCACATCCACATCCGGAGTCATTGTTTCTGCTAGTGATTCATCACAACCACATCCACTATTTTCAGGAGATTCTGCCTCGTTTTCTGAGGATTTTTCACTACACAAGCATTCTTCATTTTCTTTAAGTGCATCAAATTTATTTTCTTCTGATTCTGTAGAATATTCATTATTCTCGGACTCGCATCCATATTTATTATTATTATCCATAGTTTAACCTCGTAAATATTTTTAGTTTCAAAATTGTAAATTATTCTTATTTCATGGCTTTGAGTTGTATGCTGGTGATTTTTCCTATAAGACGTTCGTCCATATTAGTTTCGGTGAAAAAATGTTGTTCTATTATTTCCACTTCTTTAAAACCGGCTTTTTTAATGGTACTTAAATAATCTTGCTTCTCCATGGCTCCACCAATACATTCAGACCAGGCCTGGAAGTTTTTTCGTATCTCATGGGGAATATGGCCTTCAGTAACTAGATCCGAGACTAAAATTCTTCCTCCCGGTTTTAAAACCCGATAAACTTCTTGATAGGCCTTATTTTTATCAGGGGTGAGATTTATGACACAGTTACTGATTATAACATCAATAGTGCTCTCTTCAATAGGCAAATTTTCTATTTCACCTAATTTGAATTCTACATTGGTGTATCCACCTTTTTGGGCATTTTTAACGGCAGTTTCAATCATGTCCGGAGTCATGTCCAATCCAATGACTTTTCCTCCATCTCCCACTTTATTGGATGCCAGGAAAACATCTATACCTCCACCGGAACCTAAATCCAGTACGGTCTCCCCATCCTGAATTTCGGCAAGTGCAGTGGGGTTTCCACATCCTAAACCAAATACTGCCTCTTCAGGAATACTTTTAAGTTCTTCGGTACTGTATCCTACTGCCTGAGCCTGTTCAGTAACTGAATCTGCTCCTGAACAGCATGAACAAGAGGAATTTTCTTTTTTTGCTATTTTGGAGTACCTGTCTTTTACGAATTCCTTGATTTCTTTTTCCTGCATTTTAAAACCCTCAAAATTTTAATTTAATCAATTTATGGTGAAATTTTTATTCAACTTATTTCCATATATCCAAATTCATGGATATAATCACTATATCTAAATATATGGATATAGTATATAAATGTTCTGTTGATTCTTAAGAGACAATTATAAGAATTAAATTAAAATCGACCAATTATTATCTTAAATTTAATGGGAACCATTATGGGCTGTTTTATCTAGCTAATTTTTTATTCTTTTAGGCATCCTGAGGATATAATTCCCATAACTTATAAGGCAAAATTTACAGAAATTATATCAAATTTTAATTTCCTACAGGAGAAAAAAACAAAATGAAAGTAGTAGTAATTGGTGGAGGGGCCGGTGGGCTTTCCACAGCTTCCAACATACGTAAATACGACGAAAATGCTGAAATAACCGTTATAACTCGGGAAGAGCACATAGCATACTCTCCATGTGCAATACCCTACGTATTGTGCGGGGAAGTAGATTGCTTTGAAAATATAATCATGCATGAACCAGAGGATTATCTGGAGCGGAATATCGATGTTATAATTCAAGCAGAGGTAGTTGAGGTAAAAGAAGCGGAAAATACTATTAAATACCATCTACAAGAAGGCCAAAATGATGTTGAAAAGGAATTAAAATATGATTATCTAGTAATTGCCACAGGAGGTTCTCCTTTTATTCCACCTATGGAAGGGTGTTACCTGGATGGAGTTTTCAAAATCCGAACAATTAAAGATGGAAAACAAATAATGAGATGGGCTGAAAAAAGCAAAAAAGCTATTGTGGTAGGTGCTGGATTAATTGGCCTGGAAATTGCTTTTGGCCTTAAAAATATGGGCTTGGATGTCACCGTGACCGAAATGCTTCCTCAAATCGTTCCTCGCTCACTGGATCCAGACATGGCCAAAATAGTCCAAAATTACATTGAGAAAAAGGGAATAAATGTAATTTTAGGAACACCTATTGAAAAAATCACTGGGGAAACACAAGTGGAAGGTGCCATATTTGGTGATGAAGAAGAAATAAGAACCGATATGGTTATTTTAGCTACTGGGGTGCGCCCGGAAACCACCATGGCTAAAATGGCGGGTTGTGATTTGGGAAGATGGGCCATCGAAGTAAACGAGAAGATGCAAACCTCGGTTCCCAATATATATGCTGTAGGGGACTGTGTTGAGGTATATGATGCCATAACTGGCCATAATACTCAATCTCCTTTAGGTTCCACTGCAGTAAGACAGGCTAAAATTGCGGCCCGGAATATTGTGGGGATTGATGCTAAATTTAACCCGGTTTTGAACTCCATGGTATCTCAGGTAGGTAATCTGGAATTTGGAGCGGTTGGTTTGACCAAAACATCTGCCTTGCAGAATGGAATAAAAGTAATTTCTGGCAAAAGTAAGGCCCTTACCAAGGCCCGTTATTATCCTGGGGCAAAAAGAATTGATGTAAAAATGATCTGTGATATGAAAGGACGAATCATAGGTTGCCAAATCATCGCTGAAGAGCGAGTGGCCGAAAGAGTGGACACCATGTCTCTGGCCATTGCCCAGGAAATGACTTGTGCAGAATTGGCCAATACAGAATTTTCATATGCTCCTCCAGTTTCTATGGTTATAGATCCTATTATTCTAGCAGCAGAGGATGCTTGCGCTAAACTGCAACGTATGCATAAAAGAAAGGAAAATAAAAAAGATTCAAACCACAATATCTCGAATAATCTTAAATCTTGATTATTTTGGAGATATTTTGAAAATTAAAACCTTTTTACCTTTTTTCTTATTTTTTCCTGTTTATTTTATTTAGCAACAATTTCTTTCTCTTTAGAGCTTAATCCCATTAAATATCCTCCAAATCCAATCAACCACAGCACTATGGGGTAAGCGACCCATCTTTCAACTCCGCCCCCTCCCATAATTGGTATAAAAATAATGGCGGTAAATAAGAAAAACAGGCCAGTAATTCCAAATAAAACGGATAAATATTTAAATGGCGAATTGATCAAGCGGTAGGAGTAAATAGCAGATACTCCTCCGCTGATGAAAGTGGTCAGAGCAAATAGAGGGTGCTGAGGATTCACATTTCCTGGAAATATTCCCACACCTAAAGCTCCTAATCCTAATAATCCTATTAGAATTGTCGCTATTTTATCATTTAAGGCCCTAAATAAGAAATAAGTACCTAAAAGAACTAAAATACCCACTATAATCATGCTAAAATTGAATATGGTGGCGGATGGCTGGGTTATGATACTGTTTGGTGGTTCGGTGGCCCCCAGATCACTAATCATACTATCTGAAGTGGTGTAAGTATATTTTTCAGGATAGAAAGTCTCAGCGGTAATAATCCCCATCAAAATTATAGAACCTACCAGGAAAAAAAGAAGCCCGGAACGGGTGAGATTTAATTTATTAGAATTTTTTATTTTTTCGGTCATAGAATCACAATTTTATATAAAATCTGATTAAAATTATTTTGTAAATTCAATTATTTTTATTTTACAATTTATAAACTAACGTTCGTTAGTAGCAGTGTTTTTCAACCTATATAAAACTAACGTTAGTTCTAAACAACTAGATTTGAATATATGATTAATTTTTTATTATAACCAAAAAATTAAGATAAATTCTGGAATTTAAATTTTTAAAGATAAAAAAAGAATTATAAAAAAATTAAAGGAAATGGAGAGAATTAGATGATTCCTTGGAGGCGGCACATCTTATTAAAAATTAATTGAATGGATTTCAATTAAAAGTATCTCTCCAGTAATCCCTGTAACATTTTGGCGTGTCTTCCTTCATCTCTAGAGCTTTCATCAAAGAAATCATGGGCAGGATCAATATCACATTCTTTAGCCAGTTTGGCTGCCGCCTTTTTCTCATTGTTGGCCATGGTTTCGCCTTCCAACATCATTTCCAGGTTTTCTCTTAAGGAAGTTTTGATAACACCGTTTAATTCAGCAAAATGCGATGCATGTTCTGCTTCTTCCCCGGCAATGGTTTTCAAGGTTTCAGCAATTTCTGGAAGTCCTTCTCTTTGGGCTAATCGGGCCATGGCCAGGTACATTCCCACTTCTTGACATTCACCATTAAAATTGGCTGCTACAGCTTTTTCTAAGTCAGTTCCTTTACAAATTCCAATTTCGTGTTCGTTTATAATTTCCATATTTTATTCCTCCAAATGGTTTATTTTATTTTTGTGAGTTTAATGCCCGGTTCCCCGGGACATTTTATTTTTATATTATTTCGCAAGGTTAGGGGGTTTTAGCGAATATAAAATTAAATTAAATAATTGAATGCTGGTGTTTAACTTATTGATTAAAAAACCAGATTCATCATTTACAATGTTTTAACTTTCTGGGCCAGTTTTTTACCCACTTCAAAGATGGCATCCAGCTCGTCCTGGTCAGGAACATATAATATTTCGTATTGTTCCCTGACATTGAATCCGCAGTCAGTTAAATCCTTGGACAGGCTGGCCGGTGCTCCTCCTTGGCCACCCATGGATCCAAAGGTGACTGCCAATCTTTCTCTTCCAGTACGGTCGAATTTCAATCCTCGGAGATAGTAAATAAGGTCTCCCACACTAGGGAATGGTTCATCATAAATGGTTGGTGCACCCAAGGCGATAGCTTTACTGTCCAGTATAGACTTAACAATCTCACTTCGCTCATCTTCGTGGAGGTAGTAGATTTCCACGTTAATTCCCTCACTCATTACACCTTCAGCCAGTGAATGTGCCAGTTTCTGTGTGGAGGAATGCATGGTATCGTATATGATGGTGACCTTGTCCTCGCACTTTCCAGTGGCCCATTCACTGTAGGCCCCAATAACTTTCATAGGGTCGGTCCAGATTTGACCGTGTGATGGTGCAATCATTTTTATTTGTTCTAATAATCCTAGATCGGTGACTTCCTGGAATTTTTTCAACACTAATTTGGATAATGGTGTAATCAGGTTGGCATAGAACTTTTTAGTGGCATCCATTAGAATGTATTCTGGAATTTGATGATCGTATCTTTGTGGGAAGCACAGATGCTGTCCAAATGCATCATTTGGGAATAATATGCCGTCTTCCACCAGTAAGGTGAACATGCTGTCTGGCCAGTGCAAGAGGAAAGCTTCTAAAAAGGCCAGAGTTTTTCCTCCCAGTTCCAGAGCTTCTCCAGTACCTACTTTCACGAATTCTGCTCCTTCCAGAGCAGGGAAATGCTTTAAAAGACCAGGAATTGCAATTTCTGTGCAGTAAATAGGGGCTTGTGGGAATTTCTTATGTAATTCTACCAGTAATCCACTGTGATCTTTTTCCACGTGGTTTTGAACAATAACATCAATATTAACTTCTCTTCCCTCTTGCTGGAAGGCGTTTTCGATTCTAGCATAGAGTTCTGGGAATTTTCCAGGGTAGGCATTGTCAATTAAGGCCACTTTTTTCTCACCGAAAACCAGGTAGGCATTGTAGCTAGTTCCATTCAAGGTGTATCCATGGTAAGTTCTCAAATCCCAATCTAATACTCCTACCCAGTATACTCCATCAGTAATCTTTGTTGCTTCTGCTTTCATATTTTCACCGTTATAAAACTTTATTATTCTATTTAAATTATTTTAACAATTCAATGAACTCATTGAACAACGATTTCGTGTTATTTATTGATAATTTATTTATTATGTCATTATTTATTGTCATTGTTCAACTTGTTTGTCTTTCCTAGAATATACTATACTATACGAACTAATATATAATATTTTCTGTTCGCTTCTCCTCGAACATTCTATATTGGGCGAACTATTATATACTAAAACCAGCATATCATTATTCAGGTAGATCAAATGGAAACCCCAAAGAACGTGCAGAAAAATATAATGTCGGAAAATAATAATAAAAGCCCTATAAAGATTTTTTCAACTCCAAAAGGACTAAATGTAGTTAAAAGCCCTGTAAAATCCATTATACTTTCTGCTTTAAGAGAAAAGGAACTGAGTTTCGACGAGATAGTGAAGGTGACTGGAAAATCTAAATCCACCGTTTCGGTCCATCTCAAGGCCCTATCTCAAGACGGGGTAATTGGATCTAAAACTCATCCTGCAGATCAACGTAAAAAGATATTTTTCATTAATTCTCGTTATATTGGTGAATTAAACCAGCAAGAAGTCCAGGAAAGAGAAGAAGAAAAAGTAGAATTTCTTATAAAGAATTTAATAAATAATGGGGATCCTTTTGAATTTTTCCGGCTCATGTTCCACACCTTAAGGGTGGCAATGATTAAAGAAGGCATAAATCTGGACCCTATACTTAATCAGACTGGGATGCGCATCGGGGAGGTATTTTATCGACAACTGGAAAATAAAAAAACCAGCGAGCTATTAAAAAATCTGGCCGATTTCTGGGTATCCAATGGCCTGGGTAGGTTGGAGATAGAAAATTTAAATCCTATTACGGTACGGGCCTATGACTGTTTTGAATGTGGCCTTCTTCCTAATGTGGGTGAATCTGCATGTGCAATGGATGCTGGAATATTGGAAGCTGTCTTTTCGGCTCATTTATCTCAGAAAATTATTGTTAATGAAATTAAGTGCTATGCTAAAGGAGATAAGTACTGTTGTTTTGTTATTGGATCTTTGGATGAGCTTTCTGAAGAGTTGTCTCCTGATTAACTTTTTGAATATTAGTTGAATAATAATCTGATTTTGTAGAAAAATTAACTTTATTAATATTTTTTGTTAAATAAGTCAATTTTTATATTTAAAAATTCAAATATTATAATAATAATAATAATAATCGGAACATTTTTCTGATTTTAAATCCATTAAGGAATTTTAAAAGGGGGAATAAATATGGAAAATCAGCAATTTTCAATAGTAATTAATGCTCCAAAAGAAAAGGTCTGGCGCACCATGCTTGATCTGGATACTTACAAAATATGGGCCGAGCCATTTATGCCGGGTTCTTTCTATGAAGGGGACTGGAATCAAGGCAGTAAAATGCTTTTTCTGGCACCGGACGAGAAAGGGAAGATGTCTGGAATGGTGACCCAGATTAAAGAAAGCAGGCCTTATGAGTTCGTTTCTATTGAACCTACAGGTGTGGTGGAAGATAGAAAAGAAAATACTACAGGTGAAGAGGCCAAAGAATGGGCCGGATCACATGAAAATTATACCTTTAAAGAGATTGATGGCAAAACTGAGGTAATAGTGGATTTATCAGCGCCTGAAGAAATAGATGAAGAATTAAAGCAATATCTTCTGGATGCCTGGACAAAAGCTCTACAAATACTAAAAGAACTGGCAGAAAAATAGAAAGAGCTTGATTTGATAGTAAAAAAGGCATCTAATATCTAAAATAAATTAAAATAATTAAATAAATATTTAATTAAATTAAGTTTTTTAAGATTTAATCGATTTTAATCACGGGAAAACTTCACCAGGGTGGTGGAGAGATATTTCTTATTTTTAACAAAACCTTGCACCACTTCTTCATTCTCCATGGTACAGTTCTGCACGGAAATAATTTCTTTATTCCGCTCATCGGCCTCAATAGTGTTCTCTAGCAATTCACCATGGCGGGAAGTTTTCATTATAACGAAGGTATCTCCATCGTCTAGAATGTTTTCCAGTCTATTATCCACTTTAGGAACAATAACTAGTATCTCATCCTTTTCTACCAGTGGAATACCTGCTGCTGAGGCACAACCTGTAAAAGATGTTATGCCTGGAACCATTTCTACATCATATCCTTTCTCCAGGATCCTCTTTTGAAGGTAGGAGAAGGTACTGAATATGGAAGGATCTCCTAAGGTCACAAAGGCCACGTCATCTCCATTTTCTAAATGAATGGCCACCATGTCTGCGGCCTGGTCCCAGTGTTCTTCCAGAGACTTTTTATCCTCAGTCATAGGAAAAACAGGTTCCAGTGTTTCATAATCATCTTTTCTATTACTTAATGTGGGCTGAACAATGGCTAGAGCTATGCTGGGCTTTTCAGGGGCTGATCGAGGGGCACATATCACTGCTACTTCGCTTAAAATTTTTCCGGCCTTGATAGTTAGAAGTTCAGGGTCACCAGGCCCCACTCCCACTCCTATTAATTTTCCTTTTGACATAAAATACACCTAAGGTCCTTATTATTTAAATTAGTTAGTAAATTTTTTGTAAATTAAAAATCATTGATAATTAATATTATATCTGAATTAAACAGTTAATTACTCTAATTAATTCTAATATAGAATAAAATAATGAATTTTAAACTTTAGAATAAGCGTTTAGAATATTAATTTCTATTTTATACACATTGCTTATATTTATTTATTTATAATTTAATTTAATAATTTCAGATTTTTTTTAATCTATTTGCTTAATTAACCATTATAAAATGGAATTTTTAAAGTTTTACAAAGACCAACTGCTTAATACCTCTGGAGAAGAGCTTATTAATACTTTTCAAATGGTCTCTTTAAACTTATTTATAACATCAAAACTAATATATGTGGCATGGCAAACCCTCTTTTTTGTCCTGATTGTGGAATGATGAGAAATCGTTGTATATGCAGTGATAGGAATAAAACTAAAAGTACAAACTCTTTTAAAAGTAAAATAGAATCTTACGTTAGGCCTGAGAGCACAAAACAGGAGAAATCCAGAGATATACTTTATAACAAATCCTATAGAAATTCTTCTCCAAAACCCTCTACCTATACTCCAAAAAAACCTTCCAACAGCACTATTCTTTCATCTTCCCGACGGAACGAAATAAAAAGTAGATTCCCGGACATCGACGAGGAAATTATTAACAATTTCCCTTTTCCAGATCCGAGAGAAGGGCAGCTGGACATTATATCGGATATTAAAAATGCTATTGACGAAGGATTTCGCTACATTGTCCTGGAAGCAGGAACAGGAACTGGTAAATCTGCTATAGCCACCACCTTGGCCAGAATATATGAACCGGCCTATATTTTGACCATGACTAAACAGTTACAGAATCAATATGCGTATGAATTTGATTTTGGCCAGGTAAAAGGTAGGGGCAACTTTTCCTGCAAGACAGATGATCTGGAATCTGGTTGTGACATTGGGACCTGTCAAACCACTCCCAGCTCTAAAAAATTCCATTGTCGCTATGGGGTGAGCAAATCACCAACTATTGGAGCCATTGAAGCATTCGAGGATTCTTTTGGCAATCCAGTATTTTTCCAATCATCAGACCACTGTCATTACTGGGATCAAAAAGCGGATGCAGTTAATAGTGACATCACCCTCATGAATTATGATTATGCCCTTCTGGAACTGAATTACGTGGGGCATTTCGGAGCAAGGGACCTCATGATATTGGATGAGGCCCACAACATTGAAGATAAGCTCATGAGGAGATTAGAAGTGATCGTTTCCAATCAGAGACTGGAAAAAGATATTAAAAAGGTTATTCCTCCAAAAATGGCCACATTCACCGACCCTAACGATTGGATATTGCAGGTGGAGTTTTTAAGAGATTCCTACCAGGATATAAATGTTAAAGACATGCCTAAAAATAAGGCAGATAGAATAAACCATACCGTTTCTCGACTGGGAGATCTGGCTGAAAATCTGGAGAAAGAACCTAAAAATTGGGTAGTAGATCCTAATCAGGGCGGAGTTTCATTTAAGCCACTTAGAGTTCATCATTATGCTGAAGAGAATTTATTCAAACATGCAAAAACCTGTATATTCATGAGTGCTACTATTCTTTCTCATCAGATGTTTTGCAAGTGGTTAGGCCTGGATCCCCGGGAAGTATATTTCGTCAAAGTGGACAGCCCATTTCCCGCATCTAAACGGCCTATTGAATTCAAATTAGCAGGTAAGATGTCTAAAAACCGTATTAAACGGACTGCTCCTGATACTTTACCTATTTTAAACAAGATTCTTAAAAGGCACCAGCACGATAAGGGGCTGATTCATACTCACAATTACCAGTGTCAAAATTATATCATGCAAAAAATTCCTAACTCTCGTTTAACACCCCACAATTCTATGAACCGGGAGCGAGTTTTAAAGCAATTTGAAAATAGTTTATCGCCTCTGGTCCTGGTGAGCCCTTCCATGAGTGAAGGGGTGGATTTGCCCTATGATAAGTGCCGTTTTCAGGTTATTTACAAGGTTCCATTCCCTTATCTGGGCGATAGACAGGTAAACATGCGCCGAAAACGTGACCAGAAATGGTATGCCTATAAAACTGTAATGACTCTTATGCAGGCCTATGGGCGGGGAATGAGGGCCCAGGACGATGAGTGTTACACCTATGTGCTGGATGAGAATATAAAAATGCTATTTAAAAGTCCATTGTACCGTTCTCTGGTACCTGAATTCTTTAAAGAGGCCGTTATTGAGGATGAATGAACTGATTAATGTGTTTTAGATAAATATCCTGAATTACATAAATGGCTTATATAATGGCCAGGATATATTAAAATGGCTTTTCGTTCTTTTCTACAGCTTTTATAACTTTTTTAATTCTTCTTTTCCGGGTATCTGGCCTTTTAGCACTTACAATTAACCACAAAACCTGTTTTTTCACAGAATTTGAAAAATTGTTATAATTTGAGCGGGCCTCTTTATTTTTTTTAAATTCAATTTCTAGATTATTGGGAACAATTAAATCTTCCACATCATCCATTATGCTCCAGGAACCATTTTTCTTGGCAATTTCAATTTTCTTCAGACCAGCAGGGGTCATGGTACCTAGTTTTATAAGTTTTTCCACCCGTTGCTTGTTTATACGCGACCAGGTACTGTTTGGCTTGCGGGGAGTAAATAATTGCATATATCGCTCTTCATCTAGAGCATGGGCCGTGCTGTCAATCCAGCCAAAACTAAGGGCCTCTTCCACAGCATCATCATAGGATACCCTTGGTTTTTGGCTTCCTTTTTTATAATAAATGATCCATATGCCTGCTGAGGTTTTATGGTTATCTTTTAGCCACTGCTTCCATTCTTGGCGGGTGGCCGGATAATAACGGCCTAAGTGGGAGCTGGGAGATTTCATCATGTTTGATATTATGGTGGTGATATTAATTAAAAAATTTCTAATTGAATTTAAAAATTAATTAAGAAAATTAAACTGAAATTTGTGATAAAACTAAATTTAATGTCAAAATAAAATCTGAAAATAAAGTCAAAAACATAAAGAATTAATAACTATTTTAAATTACCAGTAATGATTAAAAAAGCAGAATTAACAAATGGTAGTTCTCTAGAGGCCATAGAGAGCGAAAGGTGATTTTTCAAGTCAATTGAAAATCGGCCTCTGTCAACGAACTATAAAAGTAATAGTATAGCGGACCTGGGGGGATTTGAACCCCCGACCTTGGGATCCGAAGTCCCACGTCATATTCCAGGCTAGACTACAGGCCCTTAATTATAAATTTAGTCTTAATATAAGCAAATTAGTTGTTAGATGGTTTTCCCTTATAAACTATTCTGTTAAAAATAAAAAAAATATTTAGAATTATTCTAACAAAATTATATTTCAGAACCACCATCCGGCGCTTCTTTTTCTATAATTTCATTCTCAGGTGATAATTCTGTTTTCATATGGCAATATAATAGTCCAAAAAATCTGTACTGGTACATTAAACTGTAACTACTGATTAATAATGATACTAGGAGACCTATCAATAACCCGGCCAATCCAAAAAATTCTATTGAAGAGAATAGATCAGATATTAAAGACAATAAACCAGCTATGATACCCGCTATGAGGACATAAGCAAAGTAGTTTAACCAGCCCATATTTTTTATGATTCCTAATATTTTTTTAAAGTCAAAAGCGGCTTCTAATTTCTTTTCATAGGCCATATTGTTCACAGCGGTAATATAGATCAGGTTGATTATTATAAAAACCAGAAGTCCTATAATCAGCAAAACAATAGAACTTGCTGAAATACTCATCATAACCACAGATAGGATAATGAGGATAGCTGGAATCAAAAAGTAGACTATTGAGATTAAAATCAGCTTTAAACCATCTATATACATCCTACCCCATTCCACAAATTCCGGCAACTCATTTTTGCCCTGAGTGGTTGCTTCAATAATTCGCAGGGAATAACCCATAGTCAGAGGAAACAAGAATATTGTAATGCTACTTAAATATAAAAGAAAAAGTCCTAAAAATCTTTTCATATCACTAAAAGGGAATTTAATTGAATTTGAAATCATATCTCCAAGGTTCATGCATATTACTCCAGTAAAGTTCTTTGTTTTAATTAATTTAGCTAATTCTTAATATTACATTTTCTGAATTTATCTTTTAGATTTTTTAATATTTGAATGAATTTTCAATTCTTGCATGTGTTTATAAAAAAATAAAAAGTTATATTTAATTTTCATTGTTCTGGGCAAACCGAGGCTGCTTTTCTGCCAATTTTTCATGGTCATCTTCATTTTCTACTTCAACTGGATAAACAAGGCCCATAAATCTTCCTTGGAAGGCATATTCAAATGAACTGACTACTAAACCTATTATTATCAGGCTTAGGATGTAACCACCGACTCCAAAACTTTTAAGAAGATCAGGCAAAATCAGGCCAATGGTGGTGGTTAAAAAGATAACGCACACGAAGAAAATTCCGCAAATCAGATATTTTCCCCAGCCCAGCATTTTAATCTCTTTATAAATCTCTTTAATTTCAAAAGCGGCCCCAAATTTATTTTTGTAAACCATGCGGGGTAGGGCAATCATTTGTATCAGATAACTCAGGGCCAGGAGTATTATTCCAATTCCCAACAATACTAGGGGCAAGGTACCGTCAAACATTTGAAGATTCAAGGAATAGGCGGAACCAGAGTACATGGCCATAGTTTGATCACTGATCTGACCGGTTGCCAGTATGTTTTTACTAAAAGAGGTATATATTGATATCATAATTGCTAAAATTATGAATATTCCTGCGGGAATAGAATATACAAGATTCACCAGCAGAAATTTTAATCCATCAATAAACATATCGACGAAATCTTCAAAAGGGGGCATTTCATGAATTCCCTGAGAAGTATTTTTTATTATTCTCAGTAAATATCCTCCGGCCAGTATCATGGGCAGTATGAGGGAACTGAATATCAGTATAAATCCCAGGGTGAGGAATCTAACTGGATTGGAAAATGGAAAGGTAATTGAGTCGGATATTATTTCTTTAATTTTCATTTTATGTCTCCTTTTTTAATTATTTCATCAATTTCAGTTGTTTTTAAATACACTAAACCTGCAAATCTGCTTTGGAATATTTGTAAATAACTTAAGGCAAATAAAATCAGGAACATATATTCTAAAGCTCCTAATTTAGGCCAAACTACGATTACCGTAATTATAGTTTCCATTAAGGTGAATATTAACACAAAAATGAAATATTTGCCATTTCCCAGTTTTTTTATTAATCCAAATATTTTTCTAACATCAAAAAAGGCCTTAAATTGTTTTGTATGGGCCATATTGCTCAAGGCCATGATGAAGAAATAATAAAGAACTAAATTGACTAAAGTAAGGATAATAAGAGATAATATGTTATTTCCTTCTAAATTAACACCCATGACCATTAAAAAACCGCCGGGAATCATCAAGATCATAAAGCCGCCTATGATATATTTCAGGCCGTCTTTAAACATTAATTTCCATTCATTAAATTTAGGGGCCTCATTTGAGCCATTAGAACTTGATTCTACGATTCTTAATAGATATCCCATTCCTAGAATAAAGGGCAATACTAAAGGACTTCCTATAAATAAGATTATTAAAATTAACCATTGTTTCAAGTTGATAACTGGAAATTTTAATGAATCAACAAATACTTCCTTAAAATTCATTTTTTAACCTCTATCACTTTCATTATTCAATTATTCGTCTTGTTTTCTGGATAAATCAAACCTGTAAATCTGCTGGCAAATATTATTATATAGCTTAAAATCACCAGACTAAACAATATAAAACTTATATTTCCCCAGATTCCGTTAAAGCTTATAAGATTTTTCATTATCCCTATCGGAACCTCGTTTATGAATTCAGCCACCAAGGTAAAAATAACTAATAAAAACGTGTATTTTTTTATTCCCACTTTTTTTATTAAATTAAATATTTTCTTAATGTTAAAAGCAGATATAAAACGTTTTTCATGGGCCATATGGGCCAGAGACATGACAAAAAACATGTTGAAGGCAATGGTGAAAACGGCGGTTATAATATAAGTTTCTGGACTATTTAATGTAGTAAAATTGATTAAAAGTTTTTCTAAAGCCCATAGAATGCCATAAAAAATTGTTCCAAATATTAGGAACATGCCCAGGAATTTCGCACCATCCAACAACAGATTTCTCTTAGTATCATAGGCCCATAATTCTTTAGAACCTTGAGTTGTCTTCCCGATTAATTGAAGTAAGTAACCGCAGGCCATAATTCCGGGAATTATTAAAAAACTGGTTAAAAATAGAATAAATATGGTTAGAGTTTTTTTCAAATCCAGAAATGGATAAATAAGGGAATCTTTAATGATTTCTTTAGATCTCATGTCTTATCATCTACTTTCTCATATCTATGCTTCATTATTAGTTTTATTTTCACTTTTAAGAGATTTAATAGGATAAATTAATCCCCTGAATCGGCTACCAAATATCAATATGTAAGTGCTTATTATCCCATTGAATATCACATAAGCAAGGAATGAGTAAGAAATATGATTTTCCCAGACCATAGGAATATCTAGGGGACTAATGAAAATGACAGTTGAACTGATGACTAATGTGATAAGATCAACACCCTCTACCATCAATGTAAAGAAAAGCAGATAAATCAAGTATTTTTTCCAACTGACCTCATTAATTAAGCTAATAATTTTTCTGAATTGAAATGCGCCGAAAATGGTTTTTTCATAGACCATATTGCTCAGACCCATTAAAAAAATGATATTCACACCGAAACCAACAATTAGTGAGATTAAAAAGGATGCATAATTCATTGAATTTGGATCAACGGTTAAGAATGCCAATGAAATGAATGAGGCAACTAATAATGGGATTGCATAAATCATGCTAACTATAATAAACTTTATACCATCTATTATCAGTTTTTTGAGGTCATTAAAAGCAGGAAATTCATCTGAGCCTTCTAAGGTACTTTCAATAATCCGAATTAAATAACCATTTAATATTATACCAATGGGAATGATTATTAGAATAAATTGGCCCAGGAATATGGTACTTGAAACCATAATTAACAAAATTAAAAGTTTTCTCCAATCACTAAAAGGATAACGAAGGGAATCTACAAATACATCACTAAAATTCATGTTTATTATCTCCTATCAGTGTAAATATTATTAGATTAATACGATATGTTATAAATTTATTGAAAAAAGTCTCTTAGGGATAAATTATATACATCTTTTAAAAAACTAAATTCATTACTTTATAATTATTAAGGAGATTATCCATGCTTGCCAAAAGAATCATTCCTTGCCTGGACTGCGATTTGCAGGTACCCCACGGCCGGGTAGTAAAAGGAGTAGAATTTAAACAAATCCGCTATGCCGGGGAACCAGTAGAACTGGCCACCAAATACTATGAAGGCGGGGCCGACGAAATAGTATTCTTGGACATCACTGCTTCTCACGAGAGAAGGGAAACCATGGCCGACGTCATAAAGGCCACCACCGAGAACGTATTTGTGCCTATATGTGTAGGTGGGGGCATAAGGAAACCAGAGGACTACGTAAACATGCTCAAAGCTGGAGCAGATAAATGCTCCACCAATACAGCGGCCATTCACAATCCAGACCTCATCAGTGAAGCTTCCAAGATAGTGGGATCCCAGGCCTGTGTCATAGGCATAGATGCCAAGAGAAGGTACATTGAGGACGAGAGCGAGGCTAAGGATAAGATAATTGTAGAAACTAAAAAGGGCCTGGCCTGGTTTGATTGTAGTATCTATGGTGGCCGTGAGTTTACTGGTATGGATGCCATTGCCTGGGCTATGGAATGTGAGGACCGGGGAGCTGGAGAGATTCTACTCACTTCCATGGATAGGGACGGCACCAAGGATGGCTATGACCTGGAACTGACCCGGGCCATAAGTGAAAGTGTGGACATTCCCGTAATTGCCTCGGGTGGTGTAGGTACTCCGCAACATGTTCTGGAAGCTTTCACCCTGGGCAAAGCAGATGCCGCTTTGGCCGCCAGTATCTTCCACTTTAATGAGTATCCTGTGGATGTGGTGAAGGCCTTCTTAAAGGATAATGGTGTTGTGGTTCGGGAGTGAATTAATTATTTTTTTCATATATTTGGGGTGAATTCATGAAAAAAACAACTAAACAAAAAAATGAAGAAGCAGAAAACATGGTACTGGCCAAGATCGCCGAGATGCCCGAACCAGATCGGGCCATGGGACAGCGAATCCACGAGATCATCAAGGCCACTGCACCAGACCTCACACCGAGACTCTGGTACGGAATGCCGGCCTATTCCAAGGACAGCAAGGTCATCTGCTTTTTCCAAAACTCGCAGAAGTTCAAAACAAGGTACTCCACCTTAGGCTTCAATGAAAATGCCAACCTCGATGAAGGCCATATGTGGCCCACGGCCTTTGCTATTATGGAATTGGGGGCCGAGGAAGAGGCCAGGGTTATTGAGTTGGTTAAGAGGGCTGTTAATTAGGGTGTTTCATTTTTGCGAGTATTTTGGCGTTATATTCTACTAGTGATTCCGAATGAACTACTCCTATTAGATTGAGCATTTGAATAGTTTTATTTCCTAAATAATGAATCCAATTATTGCTACAATTTCTTATTATCAAGATTTAAACCCCACCAGAAAATTATTTTATTATAGAAAAATATTATGATATTAAGGGGATATTATGAAAAAAGATGATAAAAAATTAGAAAATAGTGATGAAACTGAGTTAGAATCCTCATTTTGGAGACATAATAACACTGTAAGTTTTATAACGATTTTAATGATTTTAATTCCATTAATATTAATAATTATCAATGTTTTAGTTTATTTTAGCGTAATTAAAAATGAATATAATCCTGGGTTTAATTTAGCTAATTCAATAGCACTATTCACGGCAAGTATTGCTATTTCAGGAACATTTTATTCAAACTATAGAAATGATATACGGAGCATAAATCAAATACGCTCAGCGAATGAAAGACTGACAGTACAGTTATATGATCAAAAAAATCAAATGATGCAACAATCATCAGTGCAATATAAAAATTCTATTGAACAATTAAGAAAACAATTCAAACATAATGAGCAACAATCAAAAAAACAATTAGAACATAGTGAAAAACAATTAGAGAAACAATTAATATTTGATCGGGAACGAGATGTAATGCTTGAAATTTATGAGTTATTATACCGAAATAGTGGATCTATTTATTATGATTATGACAGAATTCAAAGCTCAGATGCATATATTTTAGATTTTAGAATGAATATTTTTTATGGATTAGAAAAAATTCAAGACGATATTAAAAAATTTTATTTTATTCCGGAGAATATTAGAACTGTAATATCCGAATTTATAAAATATATTAATTCTATTAATGAATTTGAAGCAAATATCAAACCAGAAATATTATTTTATGAGAAATCTGATATCTATCTTAGAAAAATATATGAATTAACTGAAAAATATACCAAAATTGAAATAAATAGAAATTAGATATCCAAAACATCACCCATATCACACACCACCCCAGCAGGGGCCCTATCTAAATATCTAACGGCCTTCATGGCCCCAGTCACAAATGACTGTCGGCTGTGGGCCCGGTGAGTTATTTCTATCCGTTCCCCTTCTCCGGCAAAGAGTACGGTGTGATCGCCTATGATGTCTCCACCACGGACGGCATGTATTCCTATTTCTCCAGGAGTTCGCTCCCCTACCATTCCCTGCCTACCAGGGACAAAAGTATCATCTTTATCTCTTCCCAGTGCCTGGGCCATGATTTCATAAGCTTTAAGGGCAGTTCCTGATGGTGCATCTGCTTTATGCTGGTGGTGGGCTTCTATTATTTCCATATCATAATCATTTAGAATCTTGGCCAGATCTTCAATGACTTTAAAGAATACATTCACCCCTATGGCCATGTTAGGTGAGATGACTGCTTTTATCCTATTTTTTTCTACAGCTTCCCTTATTTCAGCTAATTGTTCATCTGATAATCCAGTGGTGCCTACCACTACATTAACTCCGCATTCTGCTGAAATTTTAATGTTGTGAGTGGCGATATGGGCCCTGGTGAAATCAAGGAGAACATCAGGCCTTTTTTCCTTTAAAACCTCGAAAAGTTTTTGGGCACCATTTATAGGAACACCTATATTTCCTACACCTATTACTTCCCCCACATCTTTTCCTTCCAGTGGAGTGTCTGGTGATCCCAGGGCCGCCACCAGTTCCATATCGTCCTGTTTTAGAATGTTTTTAATTATTTTAGTGCCCATTCTTCCATTAGCACCAGTTACTGCTATTTTAATCATCTTGTTCTATCTCCATTTACAAATTTAAGGGCCATGCTCAGTTATTATACTAAATTAAAAATTAAAATAATTATTCTGCTTTCTCTACCAGCCCGTCAGGAACTTCCTCCTGAGATACCGGTGAATCTTCACCTAAAGGTATTTCTTTAAGGAAGAAGGCCACTATTAATCCTACCAGGGCCAGTATAATGGCCAAGAAGAAAATATTCTGGATAGAAGTCACCAGAGCTTGAGTTTTACCTAAAGTAGCGGCCGAACTCATCAGGGTGAGGTTCATAATGTATCCAAATATGGGAACAAACACAATAGTCCCAATATTTCTGAAAAACCGCATGGAAGCAGTCACAATACCGATATCTCGCAGGGTAAATGCATTCTGGGCAGTTATATTGAATAAAGGATAGGCCATTCCAGAACCAATACCCAGAATAGTGGAATATGCTACCAGTAGATAATACGGCGTATCAGCATTCATGGTAGAGAGAAGCACCACTCCTATTCCAATTATAATAAATTCAGCAATGACCAGGTTTTTATATTTCCCTCTCCAGGATATGATTTGCCCGGTGATTATAGAGGCCAGGGTAAGACTAAAAAGCATGGGAATCATTAAAAGCCCGGAATCTGTAGCACTCATGCCTAAAACGCCCTGGGCAAATAAGGGGACGTAAATTACTCCACTGAACATCAATGCGGCGGACAATAAACTTTCTATTGATGAAATGCTGAATATTGAATTTTTAAATAACCTCAGTGGTAAAATCGGTTCCACCGCTTTTTTCTCAGCCCGGATAAACAATACAAACATGGCCAATGAAAATAAAAAGAGCCCTACTATCTCAAATAAGGGATGGGCATTTAGATCTCCCACAAAGGTTAAGGCCAGGAACATGGAACTTAAAGCTAAAGTAAAGGTAATGATTCCTGAATAATCAATGACTTTTTTAATATCTGGTAATTTGAAATTGGGAATTGAATAGAGAATCAGGCCCACGGCCATGATTCCAATGGGAACATTTACAAAAAACACTCCTCTCCAGCCAAAATTATCCGTAATTACGCCTCCCAGAACAGGTCCTAAAACATCGGCCAGGGCAAATACAGTGGCCATTATTCCCAGGTACTTGGCCCTTTTTCGGGCACTGAAAATTTCTCCCACTATGATAAAGGGGAGAGATATTAAAATTCCGCCTCCAATTCCTTGAATTCCTCTAAATAATATCAATTGAAATATATTAGTGGAAAAACCACACAGGATGGAACTTATAACAAAGATGATGATTCCCGTAATTAAAATATGTTTTCTACCATAAATATCTGATAATTTACCAAAAATGATTATAGCAATGGTGGAGGTTAACATGTAAGTGCTAAAGGGCCATACATAATATTCCATGCCCTGCAGACTGCTAATGACCCGGGGCATAGCCGTGGCCATGATGGAGTAATCAAAGGCCGCTACCAAAAGACCAACCATTAGTCCGGCCATGATCATAATTATTTTATCTTTAGCAAGGTTATAGGGGGTTTCATAAGTCATTGTTATCACGGGTGGCCTATTTTTACAGATACGGTTTTTATCGTTTTTTACGATTCTTGGTGAGCTTTAATTCTTTAATCACGTTATTCAAAAAGATAAAATAAATTTTATTTGTTGAGTTATCATTCTTCCTTAAATAAGACTTTAGTCCGCATTTCTTCTAAATTAGAGACTATACGAGATAAATCGCTGGCAGGAATACTAACCATGATTTCTTCTGGAGTGAGGCCCATACTCTGCCTGGCGGCCACATCACCGAACCCATAAGTGACTTTTCCAGCCATATACGGGGTGGCCGCCATGGAACTGCACATGGGAACTGCATCGGCGCCCAGTCCGTGTTCTCCAGAATCATAGGTATTGGCGTGAAGTATTTCCATGCCTTGCTTGGCATTGCAGAGTATAAATATCACATCTACTTCAAATTCAGCTTTTTTTAAAGGAGCAAAAACCACGGAACTAAAAATTCCAGGTTCTATGTAGGTTTCATTTTGTCTGGAGCGCTGCACCGCAGGAATGTTTTTATATAAACCGCGGGGAACCATAAAAGCACCACTTTGTACATTGGCCGGGTATTCGGCCATGTCTTTAAGCCCGGAATATCTAGCACCACCCATACATTCTTCCTCTTCCAGTGTGGAATAGAATATTTCGCCCTGCATGGCTTTTCTAAGTTTTGCACAGAATCGGGATTTTCCTTCTTCCTTTTCCACGTTTCGGGGCTCTTTCACAGACCATCCTATGGCCACTGGTTCATTCTCTAATTTCAACATTTCACTTAAATTCTCACCTAATTCATTGTAATCCATTTTAACACCTCTTTACTGAATAAACAACTTTAATTTACTTAATTCACCAATGCCATGAATTTTAATATAAGTATCTCAATATATTCTCTATTTCATTAACATGTGGAGAAATAAATCTCCTACATCGTTGTTAAATTTCTCTCCATCGATTCCCTTGCTTTCCAGGATATCTTTGCTCCAGTCGCCCATATTCACCATACCATTAAAGATTATGGATAGGAGAATCATGGCTTCAGTTGGATCCACCTCTGGCCTTATTTCACCTTCATCGATTCCTTTTTGTATGGAATCTATTCCTATGAACATTATTTCTTTGAATAATGCCTGTACTTCCTGGAAATCCTCACTACTGTTCATTTTATCCATATCAAATTGTTTTTTAATGGATGTGGGTGAATACAGGAGCCTGAAATAATCTGGATATTGATTAGAAAACTCTCTATTTGCTTTTCCATATAACACAAACTTTTCAAAACCACTATTTCCTTTTTTAACCTCTTCTTTAATCATTTTGGACCAAATACGAATACCACGTAAGACTATGGCAAAGTACAATGATTCCTTATTTTTAAAATAAATATAAAGCGTACTTTTTCCAAGGCCGACCTCTCTGGCTATTTCATTCATTGAAATTTTATCAAAGTCCTTATCCGTAATTATTTTCCTAGCAGCATCAATAATATCGCTCTGACGCTGTTCTCTTTCTCTTTCCTTCCATTTTGCAAGTGACATGATTTCACCTAAATGCCATAACTTAACATCATATGACTCACCAATCTTATCTATGACTCATGGGTCAGTTACATAAACTGTGGTCATGATAACTTATAAAGATTTTGGTTAAAATTAAAATTTTAATACTATTCAAAGAAAAATTATATAAAAAATAGAAAAAATCAGCTTTAATCAATCAACAATCTCAAATTCATCTACTTCCTCATAACTAATGGCCACGGTAAGCACTGGTTCATTGAACTCAAATCCTACAAAATAGGGGTTAATCCAAACGTGAATGGCCTTACCAACAGTATCAATGGAAACTACAGGTCCTATACTAACTTTATTAACTATCAAGGTCACGGGGTCATTATTCACATTAAATGTTTTTCCATCCAGGTTTTCTTCGGGGTATTCAACTTCTTCAAAACATTTACATTCTTCTATTTTTGCTATAATTTCTTCTTTAATCATTTTTTCAACCCTTTTTAATCATGGCTTCCATCAATATCCTGTTTTTCATGGTTATGGTCTCCTCAAGGCCATTACCAATTATAGCTATTAATGTGTTTTTCACCATGATTTTAACACTCATCAAAACCATAATAACATTATACTATTACTTTGTTCTAAGGTGTAATTAATTTTTTATTTCTCACCAAAAACCATTATAAACCACCTCCACCATAAGGAACTAAACACAGAACACTGAAGGCCCATAAATGCAAAAACGAAAACACATATTCTTCGACGATAATGTAAAAGTCGAGGTAATGGCCAATAAAATACGCAAATACGAGAAATACAAGCCTCACAGTATGAAGACTTCTGATGAGGATTTCCGTCTGCAGGAAAAATTGGCCATGCTCTCTATAGTAGCCAGTAATTTCATGATGACCGGCCACAGCCCTACCTTAGTCATGACCAAGAGAGAAGAAGGAGACGAAGTCCTGTTACCAGTAGGTGGAGGCCAGAAGGACCGGGCCCGGGAGATAATATCTAAAGTGGATTTCAGGAAACTCTATCGTGGGGGAAAGGGTAGAAAAACAGATCCTTTAATGATAGTAACGGCCATATGTATGTATGTTATGCGCCAGGATAACCCTAAAAGAGGAGATATTCGATATTCCAACGATTTTATTAGCAAAGTTGGGGTAACCAAGGATATTTACCAGCATGTTAGCCAAAAACTGGATGATTATCAGAATTCATGAAAAATTTATTTTTAGCTTTTTCATTCAGCTTGGTGCTTACCTTTAGAATTTACTTTGTCATGATATCTTGCACATCATTTCGTACCACCTATGGTATTTTTTTCATCTTTTACATTCAAAATAGATTATTAACTCATTTTTTATTTTAACCATAATTTTTAATTTTATTAGTCCATTAAATAACTTTAAAATCACTTTAATATTATTAGAATTCTTTAATTAACTTTTAATCGGTTAATAATTATTATAATTAGAAAATAAACTCAAATATTCTTATATCTGAATACAAAAATATAAGTATTTTTGATAATATAATACTTTTATTTATGCTGAATAAAAGGAGGTTGTAAATGTGTTTAAAGAGAAAGAAGGCTTCAAGTATGCTATGCCAGCTCACTTCGGAGGGGGGAAATTTGATCCTGACGCAAAAATCATTCAAAAAGCGACAGGCCTGGCCATGAGCTATGAAACCGACAGAGATCTTCTTGAAAATTTTATTCCCGAAGGATTTGAACTGCTTAAACCACAGATTGATGTGGCTTTCAATAAATTTACACAAATTAACTGGATGTATGGTGGGCAATACAATCTGATAAATGTCTCTGCACCAGTAAAGTTCCATGGAAAGAAAGATGAACTTGATGGGGACTATACGCTGGTAGTATGGGAAAATCGAACTGCACCTATATTAGGGGGGAGAGAAGAGACCGGAATTCCCAAAATTTTCGCGGATATAGAAGATCTGCACATTTTAAAACCTCATTATGCCACTACTGTTAGTTATGAAGGGAACACTTTTTTAAACATGAATTTTGAAGCAATGGAAAATGTAGAAGGGGATGATTTAGAACTTTTAAAATCTCAATTTAAAACCATGAATACTCTAGGTTGGAGATATATCCCTAAAGTGGGGGCTCCTGGGGCAGATTTAAGTCAGTTTATTTTATATCCTCAGGGTTTAGAACTTGAAAAAGCACAAATTGGAAAAGGAGATCTAAAATGGACGGAATTAACTCCTATGCAAAATCCAGCCCAATATCATATTATTAACAGTCTAGCGGCTCTGCCTAAAAAGAAGATAATTCAAGCAGCATTAATTGAGGGAAAAGCTATTCTTCGGGCCATGGGGTCTAAAGTAATTGAATGAAAGATCGGGGTGATATTATGAGTAATTTAGATTACTATGATGGTAAAGTATGTTTGGTAACTGGTGCAAACTCGGGTATTGGATATGCAATTAGTGAAGAACTCTTAAAGAGAGGAGCTATTGTATACCTGCTCGGGCGTAATCCTAAAAAGGTTGAAGAAGCTGCTGAACAATTGCCAGAATACAAAGATAGGATTCACACCATAATTGCGGATGTAACCAATCAAGAACAGGTTGAAAAAGCAATTAAAGATACGGCAAAAGAAGCAGGTAGTTTGGATTTTTTATTCAATAATGCTGGAATTGGTGGCACTTTACAATTTGAAACGGCCACTCTTGAGGATTGGAAAAATATAATTGATGTAAATTTATGGAGTGTAATATATGGGGTTAACATAGCCGTTCCTATAATGTTAAAACAGGGATCGGGCCATATTATTAACACGAGTTCTATTGCAGGGATTGTTCCGTTTCCATTTCAAGCACTTTATTCCCTTACAAAATTTGGGGTTACTGGCTTGACCGAATCTTTAAGATATGAATACGCTGATAAAAACCTCTATTTTTCGACCATCTGCCCATCTAACATTGCAACACCCATCTTTAAGAAATCAATTGATGGTACCGTTCATGATCAAATTAAAATCCCGGATGATGCACATCCTGCTGATAAAGCAGCAGAACTAATTTTAGATAGGGTTTCTGAGCATAAGGGAATCATCGTTGTGCCTGAAGATGAACAAATTGACATGTGGCATAAATATGCCTTAGGTGATCAGGAAGCAGAAAATGCTCTGTTACAATTGGCAGCACAGCGCCGAGATGCATATGAAAAAGGCGGAAATTACTACTGATATTACCCTAAAGGGGAATAATTAATTTGTCACCTGTAAAACAGAATTATACTAAAATTAGTGATGAATCGGATCTTCCCATGGAAGTTGTACTTTTAATTGTCCTGGGAGTATTCATGTTCCTCTTTGGATTACTCCTATTTAAAATCAGTACGGGGGAGTTACCATACACTCCCGATAGTACATACGGACTCTTTCTGGTCATTGTCTCTTTTCAAATAATAACCATGGGGAAAACGCCTTTTGGTGATTTAAATCGATCTTGGGCCCTTATTATAATGGGGGTGTTGGCGGCAATTCTGGGAATGGTTTCTTGTTTTATTCCTGGCTATTTATCAGAATTAGTTCGTATATTGGTGGGAATAATTCTTTTTGCTGGGGGAATTGCTCTTCTAATACAACTATTTCTTTCAAAAGAAAAGGCAAAATCGTGGATTAAGATACCCGGAACACTGAGACAATTAATCGCTGCTTGTGCTTTGGTATATGGAATTACAATTATATCGGGTCTAATAACTCTCATACCGGGGATAACTACCAACCTTCAAACGGCAATGGTCTTATTTATATATGGATTTAGCTTTTTTTATCTGGCGTGGTGCATTCAAAAAGTATCAAGGATCTATCCTGAAGAAGAAAAGGCGGATGATTTAAAAACTTCTTCTAAACACTTTAGTTTTTTTCAAGAAACATCTCTACCCCTTTCCAGTGCGATAATAATTTTAGTAGGGACTCTTCTCATACTTTTAGGGGTTCTGCTTTTCCCGGTGACTTTTGGATTAGTTCCATTCTCTCCAGATGGTCAGTTGGGGCTCTTACTGGTTATTGTAGCCATACAAATGATGGCACTGGGAGAAACTCCTATGGGTCAATATAAAAGATCATGGCTGCTCATAATAATTGGAATTATTTTTGCAGCATTAGGAATTGTCTCTTGTATCGTGCCTGGAATTTTGACGGGCTTAATTCAGATACTTATAGGAGTTTTGAATATCTTCGGAGGAGCATTACTTCTTATAAAACGGTTTTTCCCGGTATTTGATGGAATAAAAAATCAGGATTCTAAAAAAGATCAGGGCCCTGAAACTATCGTTGTTCCACCAGTTGTAAAAAAAATGATAGTTACTCAGACCGTGCTCAATATTGTATCTATAATTTTTGGATTATCCATGATTTGGGGAGGCATCATACCGGGATTAATTGTGGCGGGGGTCTTGGTGATTAATGGAATTCTCTTATTTGTATTAGTTATTTTACTCCAGAAAATAGCTCAAATTGAAATTGAAACGAAAAAAACAGATGCTCCAGTGGCTTAATACAACATTATTCTTTTATTTTTTAATATATTTTTTTATTTAATTTATTTATAGAAAAATAATCTAAGAGTATAATGATATCAAAAATATTGACTTCTTTTTTAAGATTTATTTTATTCAAAATTAAAAACTAATTAATCTATATTTTATTTAATTAACACTACTATAAGGCCCGTATGTTCTTTTAGAATGGCTCGGGCCTTTTTTATTATACGGTTTGCAACAGTGATTGATTTTTAATGTTTCTATTCTTCTTCCATGGCAGCCAAATTCCAGATTACGCCGAATTTGTCACGAAGAATCCCATAAGACGGACTGAAAAAAGTTTGCTGTAAGGGCATAATTGCAGTGCCCTCTTCTTTTAAGACCTTAAAGGCCTGTTCTACTACTTCTGCACTGCTTTCCACCACAACAGCTATTCTATCGGTGATATCCTCATTTATTTCCAGGGGACTGTCCGATAATCTAATAAAATTGTTTCCAAATGGTAAAGTGGCCTGTAAAATCCAGTCCTTTTGCTTATCAGATATTGGCATAGAATTCTGGACTTTCAGGCATATCTCTAAACCGCATAATCTCAGATTTTTCTATATTAATGCTTTTGTATAAAGTTCGATTGCTTCTTGACATTCACCATGAAAGCTAAGATAGGGCCTAATTTGCATTTTTTCCCTCTTTTTAGAGCAATAAATTATTAATATATTTGTTATTTATCCATTTAATAATTTTCAATGTGGGGCTGGAAGATGCAATTTAAATCTCTAATTTTAAATAAAAATGATTATTTTCCATTATTAAGTTTAAAAATTAATAAATTTACTGATTTAAAGATTTGGCAGAGAAAAAAAGGTTTAAATTGAATTAATGATTAATAAATAAAAAGAGTTTGTTTTACATAAGAAAAGAAATGGATAGTACACTATTTTAAAAATAAGAATTAATAATGCTCAATTAGTGCTATTAGGACCCCATTTGGATCTTCTAAGAAGGCCAGGGTCCCCACTGTTATTTTCATAGGTTCCATAGTGATTTTGGCGCCTTAGATTTGAGTTCTTTAATGGTATTATTCAAGTCTTCCACTCCCATTCCTATGGAAATAGCCCTGGTTCATCTACTGGATTTTTAATGATCTCCACCATCGTTTCCCCTTCACCTTTCAATAAAGTGATGTTTCCGGCTGGCCCGAGATCGTATTGGCTACCTATTTCAAATCCCATAACTTCGGTGTAGAATTTGATGGACTCTTCCATATCATTAACTATCAGGGTAGTGTATTTAATTTTCATAGAATTTTAACCTCTTTTTGCACAATTATCTGGTTTTAAATTCTTTTTTTGTAAATGATGATGGCCTAGATGATATATCAGACTAAAAAAATCTTTATATGTTATAATTACTTCATAGATTTAATTAATTATTTCTTTAAAACATAAGCTTTAAAGGATAAAGATTCATTTTTTGATAGGTCTTTAAAAGTTTGAAACTTTAAACTTTTCAGGAGTTCAAAATCATATTCCTGGATTAATTTTGCTATATATTCCTCAGAATGCCCATAAATTGTCAAATTATATTCTTCATCTACATCACAGGATATAAATGTGTCAGAATCTTTAACTGTGAAACTAAAGATGCCCTGTTCTTTAAGAATCCGGTGGGATTCCTTAAAAAATCGTTCCAAGTCTTTGAAAAAGTGGAAAACTCCCACAGCAATAACTTGATCAAATAATTGGTTATCATATGGAATGGTGCTTTTTTTTAAGTCAAATAATTTAAGATCATAGGCTAGGTTTTTGTTCCGACAAATATTCAGCATTTCTTTGGAATTATCCAGCCCATAAATCTTTAAACCCGCTTTATGAAATAATGATGAGGCCAGGCCAGTTCCAATTCCTAGATCCAGCAGCTTTTCTCCTTTATTAATATATTCGAAAACCAATCCAAAAATTAATTCATGGGCATGGTTTTCCAATTCACAGGATAGATAATCGTAATCTCCAGCCCACTTATCATGATCTGCAATGGATTTTGAAGGAATTTTGTTCATGATTCACCTTATTGTCGTGTATATACTATTAATGGCAGGAAGTTTTAACTTTTTTTCATCAAGTTTTCTTTTACCCGAAAAATAACAATCTTCTCCACCAGATCATAAGGGATTGGTTCATCCAGGGGGAATTGCACAGCACCTTTTGAGCTTTTATATTCGGATATCTCTTCTTTAAATGCTTCAATCCCAGAAGGCGCTGGACAAAATCCTATATGCTTTTTGTAGGCCGCAAAATGCACCAGGTTGCCATAAAGCTTGAAAGTGGGCATACCGTAATTTATGGTCTCTTTTGCTTCAGGGACTGCTTTCTGGATGACTTTTCGCATATTTTCTAAGATTTCCTGTATATCTTCGGGAAATTCTGCAATATATTCATCTATAGTTTTGAATTTTTTTCTGGGGGGCATAATTTTTCACTAGTATTATATTTAAATTAGTTTAATAATATTTTTAACGAAATTCGCCTGATTATTAATTTATGAATATGGGGAGATTTAGTATGGAATCATTAAGGGAACAAATGTTTGAATATAGAAAACAGTTAGAAAAGGGCCACGTACAGGGAGCATATAGGGGATTAATGAGTTATATCATGGATTTAAGAACTTATTTAAAAAATAAATATCCGGAATATTCTGTATCGGGGATTTATCAGGGGTATATGGATATGACTTATTTTTCATTCACTCCCGACTCATTAAAAAGTCTTAAATTGAAAATAGCTGTGGTTTTTATTTATGATACCTTTAAATTTGAAGTATGGTTGGCAGGATCTAATAAAAATGTTCAGAAAGAGTACTGGGAACTATTTACTAAAAAGAGCCTGGAAAAGTACCACATTCCCTCATCTATAAAAGGAAGAGATTCCATTGTTGAAAATGTTTTAGTGGAAAATCCAGATTTTGGTGATTTAGATAGTTTAACCCAAGAAATTGAGGAGAGTACCTTAAGATTTATGGAGGATGTGGTGGAAGCCCTATAAACTAAATGATTTATTGAAATTGTAATCTTCCCCAAAGGAGAAAAACTTCCGGAAAAGTTCAGTAACTATTTTTCAGGTACGGTTTGGCTTAATATGCTGCTAATCGGTGGTAATGAATTCAATTGTCCCATAATTAATGTAAACTTTGAACCCGAGCCATCCCAACCTTGTATAAGCACCCTGGTGGACATAATCTGTAGCGACTGGTGAACTCGGCTACTATTCTGAGGAAGGAAGCCGACACAAGAACTTCATGCAAGGGATGGTAAAGATCTTCTCTAACGTAAAAAGCTGGCATGGCTTAGCACATGACAGTTGGGTTGTACATATTTTTCATTGAAAATATGCTAATGAAGCCCAGCAGAATGACTGGAACCGGTAATTGATGAAGTATATAATAAATTTAAATAATTATAATATGGATGTTAGAGATAATTATTAAAAAAGACTTGGAAGGATTGCAGACCATTTGTGTGCTTGCCAAGAATATGGATTGGTTTTTAAAGTGCCAAGAGGCAGGAGTGAAGGCTGGGGTACTGCTCCCTGAGAAGGAAGAAACTATCCACACCAATTTTAACAGGGAATAATCAAATAACAGCCACAATAACACATTTCCAAGCAGATATTATTTAGAACTCCTAAAAGATTAAGCAAGATAATGTGGGGCAAGAAATATGAATTTAAAAGAAGAAAAATCTTTGATAGCCTATTTTTCACATGCAGGCAATAACTATATTGGTGGAAAGATTGTGAATCTGCCCATTGGTAACACTGAAATATTGGCCAATATGATTCAGGAAATAACTGGGGCTGATCTTTTCCATATTGATCCTGTAAATCCTTATCCAGAAGATTATACCGAAACCACAGAGGTGGCACAAAAAGAACTGCATGAGGATGCCAGGCCCGAGATTTCTAATCATGTAGAAAATATGGATGATTATGGTGTGATATTCTTGTGTTATCCTAACTGGTGGGGAACCATGCCTCTGCCAGTTTTTACATTCCTGGAAGAATATGACTTTTCTGGGAAAACCATTATTCCTTTTTGTACACATGAAGGGAGTGGTTTAGGCCACAGTGCAAAAGATATTGCAAAACTTTGCCCCAAAACAACGATTTTAGATGGATTGGCACTACATGGTGCTCGTGTAAGTGATGCAAAAAACAATCTTATGAACTGGTTGAGTAAATTGGGATAGAATAATTGTGTTGGGAATTAAAATACAAAATGTTTCAGAAGAAAGAATGCAAATTTTAGAAATGGAATAGTATTTTTTTAAAACTATTCTTGTTTTTTTATCTGCAGATTTAGACCATTAAGTCGATAAATTAAAATGCTAAAGGTGTGGAATTAACTCGCGGCCCCCTTGGCCCACCGGAAGGTCCTAAAGTGGTCTTTTTAGAGGGTCCTGATGGGGTGGAAATTGAATTAATTCAGCCATAAATTGACCTAAAAAAGTAGCTTTAAAGATATTTCCTACCATTTAATAACTACTAATTCTTTTTTTAATTCTTAAAAATAATTTTAAAGTATTTTTTAAGCAAATTTTTTAAAAATAACTATTATAAAAATTTATTTAATAGAAATAAGATTAATTACCTCGGTTCGTGTTTTCTGATAGGTCGCTCTATATAGTGATATCAAAAATATCGACTATTTTTTCTGATTATAAAAATCTTATTTATCCATATTCTTGTTCTGTTTTATCTTCACTGCAAAGTCTTCTGCATTTATAAGATCGCTAGCATTAGGCCTGCCTTTATTCATTCCCCCAAAGAGCCTGAGAAAACTATTGGTGTTGAATCCTTTACATTGAAATTCATCAATGATTATGTGGCCTTTGGATTGCAGTTTTGCCCTGAGTTCGTCATGAAATTTCGATGTTATTTTAACCATCCTGAACCCATTCTTGCACCACTGGTGGAAAATATGAATGCATTTTTACCTTCAACTTCAGGTAGTCTATCAGCGAGAGTAAGAATGATTTTATGGTGTTTATAAGCAGATATACCTGATCCAAACCCTACCAGATCATACTCTTGAAGCTCTTCAGGGCGTATTTGCTGTGGCGTTTTTATTTCCGCTTCAAGAACTTTCTCGAAGACTTTATCTATTTTTCCGTATTATTGTGATGATATGAATACAAAACTAAGAGAGATTTCATTTCCTTTATTTTCCATTTTTCCACCTTTTTTATTATTATGTTATAATTACGATTTTCTTTATGCCATTTAAGAATAAACAAGCTAACCATCAAAAGTGACTCAAAGCCTTTCACATACTCAGTGATAACATGTGGCGGATCCATTGGAAATACAGATAAATGCTTAAAAAGTTGTTAGAAAAGAGAAACCTCGAATTAAATAGTTCATTTTTAGTGCTTATGCCCAGTAACTACACTATAATGTATGATGTACCCACCAAGGAAGAACAAAAATTAGTTCTTCAAGATGCTGAAAAGGAAATTGAAATGATATCAAAACGTCTTGATGCAGGATAAAAAGGTAATTTCGCATTTCATGGTTATCTTTTCCTATTTACTCTAATATTATACCCTATTTATGGGATTTATCGCAAAAATAAAAAGTTTTATGCCACAGAAGATTGCAATAACTGCGGATTATGTGAGGAAATGTGCCCTTCAGAAGTGATCCAGAAAGAAAATGGTAAACCAGTATGGATAGAAGAAAAATGGAGCCATTGCAGTGGGTGTATAAATCGCTGCTCAACCAAAGCAATTCAATATGGTAACTCAACCATCAAAAGGGGACGTTATTTGAATCCAAATGTGAAATTTAGTTAGAACTAATATAACCTAGTAAATAATTCTTTAATTCTTTCTTTTTCCGAATGGTCATCAAATTAACACTGTTCAATCCATTTTAACATAGTTTCCAGCGCCAGTTCTGTGTTACCTACCTGGCAGTGATTTTGAGCCCGATCTTCTTTTGTAAAAATCTTACCAGTAACCGATCTTGCATTAGTTAATGCATTAACTTGTTTTTGGTGTAGTTTAACTCCAATAAAGTGATCGTCCTTTCCGGATAATATCAATACATCCTGTTTAATCATTTCTGAATGAATATTCTCCTGGTTCATCTGGAAAGCGTACTTCATGGCATCTACGGGCACATTTTTATCTGTGATGTACATCAGGTTACTGGTACTCCACATCCCCATATTTCCTTTTTTTATATTTTTTAAGGTCATTTTATTTACAGAACCCGGGAAAATTTTAAGAAAGCAAGTCATCATCCATTGAGCCAGGATATTTGGAACCTTAAAATAATCAATAGCATGTCCCTGGGCAATAACTCTTTTTATTCTTGGTTCAAATGCTGCTGCTCTAAGACAAAACCATCCTCCCATTGATAATCCAATTAAAGTAACGTCATCTAAATTTAAATAGTCCAGAACTGCTTGGGTGGGTTTTTCCCATTGGATATCCAGGGGAATTCCATATTTTTTCAGAGCCGCTCCCTGCCCAGGGCCTTCAAAACCAATGACCTCATATCCATGGCTGGAAAAATATCTCATCCAGGAATAGAATTCCTCGATATAAGAATCAAATCCCCCATGCAGAACTATAGTGCCTTTATTCTCCCCACTTGGTGATATTTTTATTACTGGTAAAAATCCGTCTTCATAGGGTACTTTAAATCTTTTTAATCCCTCATTTTCAAACAAACTATAGAAAAGATCACTGAACTTATCATATAATATTTCTTTATCATGATCATCGACAAAAGTGTAGAATTCCGCTGCTCGATAATAAAACGCTGCATTTATCAACCTATCTTCCTGAAGGGCTCTTTCAGCCAGTTTTACCATTTCATTTTTCCAATCTTCAACATTATTTATCTTTGGACCAACCTTTACCATATCTTCTAACCTGGCGTACCCCCATGAATACCAGCGGTTCAACTGATAATTAAATAATGGATCTTTGTGAAAGTTATGGTACCCTACTGGGAATTTAAAGTCTGTTATTTCCATTTATATCACCTTATATCTTACCAAATATTTTAAAAGTATAGAAAACTTTTTTCACGAAAAGCATTGATGATAACCCCACTTTCTGTGCCCAAAATTCGTTCAGTAAAATCGAAAATTGCCATAAATTTCCTTCTGAATTCCTCTGAATTATGATCAGCACTATCTATTCCCTGCAGAACCATGGCTGAAATTCCATTAAATGCTTTGGCCGCATCTTCTGGGTATGGGGTGTTGAAAATCCCCTCCCCAACACCCTGTTTAAATATACGAGCTAATGGTCCTACTGTTTGAAGAGGAATCCTTTGCTCGAATTTACGATGAAATTGAACGTTCTTTTCCTCATGAACATACTGCATTATACTTCTCGTATCATTTCTAAAGGAAAATGAAAACTGAAATATTTTAACCAGTTTTTCTAGGGCGTTTAAATCCTCCTCTTTTGATATTTTTTCCATAGATTCAACGATTATATTGATATATTTATCAGTTATTTCATCCAGAATTGCTTCTTTAGATTTGAAATAATAGTAGAAAGTACCCTGAGCCACACCCGCTTTTTTAACAATGTCTCTGACCATGGTATTCTCGTAGCCTTTCTCGAGAAATAATTGTTCAGCTATATCGATAAGTTCCTGGCTTCTTTTGTCTGGATTTTTAGTAACACGAATAGAATCATTCCTCCTTTTAAATGGTGACTATTCTGACGATTATTTTCCAGTTTTATTTATTATAGATTTTATTGCCCTTACTGAACTATTCAAACCATCTTCTTCGCGTATTTTAAGGGCTAAATTCTCAGCATTTTCAATTATAGATGAATTATCCAGAGTTTCTGTAATTGCCTTAGACATTTTTTCCACAGTAAGCTCCTTTCTAGGCATAGGGCGCGTTGCAACCCCCAGAGAATGAATCCTCTCGGCCCAGGCAAACTGGTCAAGCATATATGGCACTGGAATAGAAGGAAGGCCTGCTTTTAGAACTTCAGAAGTTGTTCCCAGACCGCAATGATGAACAACGCACGAAACATGGTTAAATAACCAATCATATGGAATCTCTTGAACCAAATAAATATGATCTGGTATTTCCCCAGCATAACTTTCTGTATTCAAAATAATAGCCCTTTCTTCTGCTTCCTTGACAGCTTCAAAAAGAAGCTTCATAAAAGAAATACTATCTTCTTCACTCCAACCTGCAGATCCAAAGCTAATGAATACAGGTTTTTTGCCCTTTTGAATGAATTTCTGAAGTTCTTTCGGTGGAGAATAGCTGGAAGATGTGTTCAAGTACCAATAACCAGAAATTAAGTTTCTGACTGTCCAGTTATCATTTTTCTTAATTACATGCTGACTCATTGGTAAAAGTATCAATTGAGGGTTTCTTGATTGGCTGGAGGGAGGAGCACCGATTTCTTTCCTGAATTGTTCATATTTTCTCCCCATCAGGAAATACAGGGCGATTTTTTCGGCAATTAATCCCATGTTTAATCTCATGTTTTTGGAAAATTTCTTCTCCGCCATGGTGGGATCGATAACCACGCTGATAAAAGGTTTGTTGGCTTTATCAGCTTCAGCTAAACCAAAACTACCATAGCCAACAATCAAATCATGACCTGGGCATAGATCCTGTAGTATTTTTGTTTGCTCTCTAACTCCTTTGAAAAAAAAGTTCGTCCCCAGTTTTGCTGCTTCCATGGTGGTTTTTGCCCTCATTATCTCCTGCAATTCATTTACTCCGTCATCAAGTTTGCCTTCAAGAGAATAACAATTAAGCCCATAAGATTTAGCTAATTGCTCGAATTGCTTATTTAGAGCTACTGTTACTTGATTTCCCTCATTACTTAGTGCTTTTGCCAGAGCAAGAAAGACTTGTACGTCACCTCGCACACCAATAACTGGTAAGAGTATCTTCATTTTTAAACCCCCTAAAGTCATTAAAATTACTCACGATTTTCTGGAAATCATTCAATGCACATATTATCTGAAACGATTGTTATTCCATGCTTATGAGTACTTTGAGTCTAATTTGTGAACTTTTGCTAACGCGAATTAATTCATCCCACTATTTGACTGATGTCAGTCAATTTGTTGAAATTTGTATATATAGTTTCTGGAAATAGATTAAAAAAATAACAAAAATATAAAAATTTTTATAGGATAACAAAAATATCGAATTCTTTTTTCCTGATAGATTAAAATCTTATTTATTAATTATTGTTCTACGTTATCTTCACCGCAAATTCTTCTGCATTTTTAAGGTCTTTGGCATTAGGCCTGCCTTTATTCATTCCCCCAAAGAGCTTGAGAAAACTATTGGTGTTGAATCCTTTACATTGAAATTCATCAACAATGGTGTAACCTTTTGATTCCAGTTTTTCCCTAATAGTGCGGTGATCTTTGGTTTTTTTGGATTTTCCCGTAATACCTGCAGTTGAAAAAAGGAATGCTTTCTTATCCATGACTTGGGGTAGCGAATCTGCAAGCTCAAGCAGAGATTCGTCATGTTTTGCACTGTAAATACCTGAGCCAAAACCCACCAGATCATATTCTTGAAGTTCTTCAGGGTTAATTTGCTGCGGCGTTTTTATTTCTGCATCAAGAACTTCTGAAAAGACTTTAGCTATCTGTTCGGTGTTTTGATGATGGTACGAATACAATACCAGTAGAACTTTCTTCGGCAAAGAATCTTTTATTTCATTATCATTTTTTTCCATTTTTACACCCATTTTATTCTATATTTATTACAACATTTCCCTTTTTGTGTCCTTGATCCACGTACCGGTGGGCCTCTACAATTTGTTCCATAGGATAGGTTCTATCAATGACTGGTTGTATATCTCCATTTTCAATAAGTTCTTGGAGGAAAATTAAGTTTTCAGTCTGGGGAATTGCTGTGCCACCAATCAGTGTCTTTTTGCTGGTTAATCCAGTTAATCGCATTCTAATACTGGTGGCCGGTGCAGCCACAACTTGAAGATAAGTTCCTTTCTTCTTTAAGGATCCCATACAACCAGAAAACGAAGCCATACCCACTGCGTCAAGAATCACATCATATTTTTCACCTTTTTGGGTGAAATCCTCTTTAGTGTAATCAATCACCTTATTGGCTCCCAATGATTTCATCAAATCAATATTTGCCGTACTGCACACTCCAGTAACCTCTGCCCCGAAGTACTTGGCCAGTTGAACTGCGAAAGTACCTACGCTGCTGAAGCACCGTAAATAAGGACTTTTTGTCCTTTCTGGATGTTAGCCTGTTTTATAAAATGCAAGGCAGTATTGCCTCCAAATGGAACGGCGGCTGCTTTTTCATAGGTCAAATTCACTGGTTTGATTGCCACGGCCATATCTTCATTTAGGCATACATACTCAGCATATGCACCACCAATATGGCCCGGATATGCAATAACCTGGTTCCCTTCCTTAAAACGTTTTACATCTTTACCTACCGATTCAATTTCACCTGCTAAGTCTGCCCCAAGTATATTTTTTCGGGGTCCTCGAAAACCAAGGGCTATTTTTGCAAGAAGCCAGAAAGAGAGAGGAACCCTGAAACCCCGCACCCGGGAATCCCCTGATGTAACTGTTGTTGCTTTTACTTTTATCAGTAATTCATTATCCCTGGGAACTGGTTTTTCTACTTCTTTAATCTTTAAAACTTCCGGTGGCCCGTATTTTGTGCATATGGCTGCTTTCATAATTTCCCCCTAATTTACTTAGATAATTTAATGAATCCATTTTTTCACCTTTTTTAAACTTTTTAATCATTTTTAATTATCATGTTCCACAGTTATGACCACATTCCCCTTTTTATGTCCTTTATCAACATACCGATGGGCTTCGATAATTTCATCTAGAATATATCGTTTATCAATAACTGCTTTTATCTTTCCCGCTTCAATAAGCTCTTTAAGGTCTTTGAGAAGGTGTATTGCATCTTTAGTCTTTATTTTTTCTGAAGAAGTATGAACATTGAGATAGATTCCGGTTTTCTTCAGAGATTTTTTAGCCTGTTTAGGAGGAATCTTAGCTACAGTATCAAATATAACATCATATTTCTCACTATTTTGGGTAAAATCCTCTTTAGTGTAATCAATTACCTTATCAGCTCCCATGAATTTTACCATTTCTAAATTAGTGGTACTGCAAACCCCGGTAACTTCTGCTCCCAGGGACTTGGCAATCTGTACGGCAAATGTTCCCACGCTACCTGAAGCACCATAAATAAGAACTTTCTGTCCATTCTGGATATTTGCCATTCGAATAATGCCCAAGCTTGTAATTCCCCCAGAAGGAATGGTGGCAGCTTCCTCAAAGGTCATATTGATAGGTTTTATGGCCAGTGCTCCGTCTTCAGGCATACATTTGTACTCGGCATATCCTCCAAAACCAGACCAAACTGTTGATGCAAAAATTTCGTCTCCTTCTTTAAAGAGGGTCACATTTTTTCCAACAGCTTCAATTTTCCCAGATAACTCCATCCCCAATATTGCTCTTTTTGGTTTTCTAATCCCCAAAAATATCCGTGCAAAGATTAATTGCCAGTGAGGGCCAGGAATATTTAAACTACGCATTCTGGTATCCCCTCGGTGTACTGTTGTGGCATGAACTTTTATTAGCACTTCATTATCATTAGGAATAGGTTTTTCTACCTCTGACAGTTCAAGAACATCCGGTGGCCCATATTTTGTGTATAAGATAGCTTTCATAGTCCTCTTGACCCCATATTTTAATCATTTAAAAAAAATAATAATCTAGAACTTAATTATTCTAGATTTAATTTAATTGAGCCAATCTTAGGTGCCAGGTAGTTGTATAAAAGTGCGATTAACGCGGTTCCTATGAAATACTGCACAAAGTTAGTTATGAAATCTGTGTAGTTTCCCGATAGAATGCCTAATAATCCTAATAATGCATATGTAATTGCTACAGCCAGAGCGGTTGGAATTACTGGTATATTTTTAATTTCATGTAAGTTTCCAGTGATTTGACTGAATTCTAACTGGATTTTAGATGCTCTAGTGGCTATATGGTTGTAGAATAGTGCAAACAAAGCGTTCCAAATAAAACCGAATACAAAGACCATGATTGGTAGTCCGATTATTAACATCAGGGACACTACGATACCCGCGGTTCCAAATGCTACACCTGTGGGCATGGCTGCTCCAGTAGCGTTGGTGAAATTAGCTGCTATTTGGCTTGCTTCAGGCAAGGTACTGAGGGTACTCAGTAATGAGAATACTGGTGAAATTACTGCTGCCAGAACTAATCCTGCAATAAAAGCCCATACTGCTCCAATAGCTGATAGTATCAGAGCATATGAAATAACCGGAATTTTCACTACATCTTTACCTTCTAATTCTAATTTGATACCGCCTAACCTAGGTACTAATGCATTGTAAAGCATTACTGAGAAAAAACTTATTACTATAGTACTGAAAAACGCACCTATGGGAAAGAGTATAATTATTGGTATTCCAATTCCAGTTACCACATTAAAATGCCCTAATTGGGGCATAATACCTGCAACTTGTATGATGCTGAGCGTTATTAACATCAATATTGCTGCAATTAATCCTAAAACTCCATATATTGAAGCTGACATCTTGGTAAAAGGTGTCAGTTTAACTGATTTAATTTCTTTTGCATCGATCATTTCTTAACCTCCATTTTAATCATTTCTCGATTAATTAATTCTTGTTTAACTCCTTAAAAGTAATTTTTCCAAAATTTCCTAAGATTTTCCTACGTTTTCCCTCCAAATTCATTCCTAATTATTCGTAGGTGGAATAGTATATGAATAAATAAAAACGAATTTAGACACTTATTTAAAATAAATAATTTAGTAAAAGAACCTTAAATAGAAAAATAACTAAATTAAAAAAGAACTAAGTACAAAAGGTAAATTAGATAGAAATATTATTTAATTTAAGATTTATTCTCTGGTTATCATTAAAAGTAAAGCCAGAGCTGTAAATTCAAGCCCTAAAAATATTAAAGGAAAAACAGCACTGATAATGGTTTCGGGAAGGTTGTATATGAAATAAACTGAAAATAATATGTTTTGAGCCAGGAAAAGCAATGAGAATAAAACTAAAGTTGTGGTGAATTTGGATTTTACTTTGAAGTATCGTTCTAAGTATACATATAGCATACCCACTAAAAGGCAGATATTAGCAATACTGGTTATTAAAGCTGAATACTTAACCAATATAAACAAAGTAGATATTATATTTGACAGCCCAAATAGATTAATTTCCATTAACATGTTTACACTTTTTCCGTTTTGATAAGATCGAATAACTATTCTTTAAATTCTATTCCTTAAATTCTTCCCAAATATCCAGGAAGAGATTATAATTTTTTTCCATCTCATCAGAGAGGAAATATAATGCACCATACTTTTCTCCCGTTGATTCAACCAATTTGTTTTCATTCAAAACATCTATATGGTGCCGGATAGTTTTATAGTCTAGTGAAAGTTTTTCTGCGAGTTTATTAGCATTATATGGTCTATTATTAAGTTCTAGTATTATTCTGCCGCGGTTTTCCCCACCTTTACTCCCGGCAATTAACCACCATAAAAACACTTTCTTCATAAGAACTCCTACTAAATGGATAGATGTTTAAATCTCAAATATTGTGATAAATTAATACCTTTCTCGTTATCCTATTCTGTTAGACTATTATTAAATATTTGTGCAGAATATCCACTCATAATCCTGTTTAACAAGGGATGAGAAAATCTTTTATTTTCCCTAGGCATACGTTTAAACCTATTATGTGATTGCAATTTCTAAGAATAAACCGGAATATTTTTAATTATATGGCTCAAAATAGGTGGGTTATTTAATATAATAGCTTTGGATAGGTGTTCTATATAGATATCAAATATCGACTTCTTTTTCATGAAATATTTAAAAAAATAATTTAAGAAGGATTTTCTTCATTCTCAACTTCCTCTTTTTTTTCTTCATCATCGGTGGTCATGAGTAAAGCTAACCAGCGGGTTTCCTCAAAATTATCCAGATACTTTATAACTACTATAGTCAAAGGCACGGCCAGAAACATTCCTATTAATCCCATAAGCCAGCCCCAGATGAATAAGGAGATAAATACTATGTAAACAGATATTTGAAGTCCTTTACCTGTGAGTTTAGGGAATACAAAACTTTCGGCAATGGTGTTAATTATCACGAACAGGATGGTGATACCCAATGCACCCCATATTCCATATTTGGCCCAGGCTATAAGAATAGGTGGTATGGCTGCTAGCATAATTCCAATATAGGGGATAAATCCCAAGACAAAGGTTAATATTCCCCAGAGGATGGCAAAATTTATATCAAAGAGTAAAAAAACACCGAAAAAGCCCACAGCTGCGAATAGGTTCACTTTTATCCGAATTACAAAGTATTCAATAAAGTCCCTAATCAGGTCAAAAGTGTTCTTTAAGGAGGGACTATCTTTACCAAACCCTTTTATAAGCCTGGATTTTACATAAGGCAGCTCATATATTAGAAATATAATGGCAAATAGTAAAAAGAACCCTATCTCTATAATACCAGCTATATCTTCAAAGGGTATATTGGAGAGGAGGAATTGGATGATTTGATTGGCATAAGTGGCCAGGATAGAATCAGGATCGATGGTTATGTTAGGTGCTGCTGCTGCCAACTGACTTAAACTATCCACTAGAATTGCCAATAGGCCCGCTCCTAGTACAAAGGTGGCCACTATGGTTATAAGAATAGATATATTGTAAGAAAATCCTTTCTTTTTAAGCCACATTAGAAACGGATAAATGAGTATGGCAATGAAAATAGAAATGAGCACTGGCCCCATGATTGGAGCAATGTATTTCATTCCTATAAAAGCTAATATAACCACGGCTATGATAACAATCTGATTCAAAAAAGGCGGTATTTTATATTCTTCAGTCATATTCTTCCCCCTATTTTTTAGATTCATATTTAATTAGTTATATTATTGATTGAAGTCTCAAATATATTTATTCTAACGCTTTTCAAAGGAATGTTTTCGAAAATCAGTAAATTTAGAATATTAGTGATGAAAATAAGCTTATTAATTCAGAATACTATTTTTTTTATATGTCGATTTATATTGTGATAGCAAAAATATCGAACTTATTTTTTCTGATTATTTTCAGAGGTTGATTTCAACTGTAATTTTTATAAAATTATTTCAAAAATAATATACAATTTAATCTAAGGCTTATGCCATAACGTATGGTCTTTGGGGTACCGGTCAGGAAAAATCATCAGAAAATGCATAATAAATGGTATAAATCTATATATTTTATTTTTTAATATTCAAAATTAAATTTAGTCAATAATTTTATTATAATTTTAAAGGATTTTCTAAGGAAGATTTTTAAAAATAAGTCAATTTAGAATTATATATGGGAATATAAGTATTAATATTCAATATTTTATTTTCTGATAGGTCGCTCTATATAGTGATAGCAAAAATATCGAACTTATTTTTTTCTGATTATTTTTCTAGTTAGTATTCTAAATATTTTTCCTAAATTAATTATCAATTTTAATTTAATGAATTATTAAATTCAATTTTATTATTTAAATTTTCTATAAAATTATAATATAACGTGTATTTTAATTTTATAGCAATCTAAGGCCCGGCCATTTTTTTCAGAAGTGGTTTGGGCCTTTTTTATTTTTAAATTCGTTATTTCCATTTTTATTTTAAGAATCATTAAATGTCCTTAAACAGATAAAAAATCTTAAATTATAGATTAATTCATTATATCCTGTGAAATTTTGATTCTTAAATTAATATTTTATCAAGGTGATTTTTTAAAATTATCAGTTTATTTAAAAAATAAGTATTTAATCATGCTTATTAAGTTCATTTTTTATTATTGCATCTGGATTTTTCAAATTTCGATACTTTACATATCCATAGAACCATCTTATGGACCATATCCAGTGAAAAGCGCTCCACCATAATACTCCAAGGTGAATGAATTCAATAGTCCCTAAAATAATGTTGAGAAGTGCTATAAGTAGAAATATTATTGGATTTCTAATAAAAAATGAGAATGTTCCAATAAAACTCTGGATACCGGAGGAATAGATTAATGTGGGCGGAACACCTAAAAATAGCCATAATAAGAGAGCAAAAAACCCGACTATTAATCTTAAGACAGCCCGAGTGGGAGATAATTGTTTATTCATCTTAGAAGATAATTCCATCTCCTTTTCCAATTCAGAGGAATATTTTTTTTCTTTCATAAATTATCTCATATAAATTGGAAATAGATAAATTCGGAAGAATAGTGAGCCCCATTCTTCCAATTAAAAATAAATTTCATATCCCTTATTCTTCAGGGGTTTCTAATTTTTCCAGTCTTTCCTCAATTTTTTCGAGTTTGTTATTGGTGGATCCCCGGTATGCATGGAATCTTTTTTCCAGATCGCTGATATTTTGTGTCGCAGTTTCAAATCTTTTTTCCAGTCCAGTAATATCATTTTTGGTGGCCAGTTCCCAGTCTTCTATCATTTGGTCACTTTTTTCACTCATAAACAGATCAATACGTTCTGATAAATCGTCGGTGGAACTAGAAGTGCTTACTTTGTCTTTAATTTTTCCACCCATATCTGAGACTTTTTCACCGACTCCAGAAACCTTTTCTGATACCCCAGAAACATTTAATTTTTCACTCATTCCCGACATTGTACCTTCTCCAGACACTTTTTCCCCTAAATTACTTGCTCCGCCTTGAACTTTTCCCCCGAAATCACTGGCCTCACCATATACTCTTTGTCCTAAACCCGTAGCATCGCTTCTAACCCTGCCCAGATTCAGTTCGCGGTTATTTTGTAAATAGGAATATAAAAGGACAGCCAGCACAGCTACTAAGGCCAGAATCACTAAAAATTCTAATGGTGTCATAAACTATTTTCCCCCTTATTTTTTAATGTATTCAAGTTTTTTATTCTTCTATTTCCCAAAGTAGTTTTTGGAATTTTTTGTTCCTAGTGCTTGATTCGAGACGTTTAAACCTGCTATCTACCTGTTTTGGAAGGCATCCCTTTTCATACATCAAATTAGAGATTATTTGCATTATTTGGGCCAGATTTTTTTCTTGGGCATTAGGTAAAGCTATGCTTGGGGATTCTTGAGGGTCCTGACCACTTCTAAAAAGCTCTTCTTTTCTTTGTTTGGTCAAGCTGTCAATGAATTCAACTTCTTTATTTAATTTTCTTACCCTTCTCCATTGTATAATGGCAATAATTACTCCAACAAGTACTATGATTGCTATTATTATGTAGAACATGTTTTGTGAAATTTCCATACTACCTATTAGTATATCTGTCCAAACTTTTTTAAATACTTATCTTTGTTTATTTTTTTATTAATCTGGTATTTGAGGATAGATCTGAGCTAGTTAAAACTATACAATTGTATTTGCTGAAACTCAATCTTAAATTGCCACTAACTTGACTTTATTTCATAAGAAGTTTTTCATCTGATAGAATATTCAAATAAAAGCCTATATTGTCTATTATAGGTTTTGTAATTCACCGTTTGATAGTGGATGAAAAATACAAAAATGATGAACTACAGTCGGCTATAGACATTATTGAGTCAAGTAAAGATGGTTTAGATAGTTCTATAAGCTTATTTGAACTGAAAAAACAATAAAATGCATTATTTTTATGCAAAATTAAGATTAAATTTGACTTTAGGGCCAATAACTTAATCTCCATTCCAGGCCTTATAACCCCCAATTAAATTATAAAGGTTATTAAATCCAATATTTTTCATGGTTTCTAGGGCCATGGCTCCTCTGCGGCCTGTTTTACAATAAACCAGGTATTTTTTATTTTTATCCAGTTTTTTCAAATTGTCAGAAAAATCAGGATCCGTGAAATCAAGGTTTTTGGCATTTTTTATATGGCCTTCTGCGAATTCCCATGGTGCTCTCACATCCAAAATGATTATTTCATCGTTTTGTATTAATTTTAGGGTCTCTGATGGATTAATATTCTTGATGGTGGACATTATATCACTATTTAACTGCTGTTTTTGACATTAGATGAGTATTATAATTTAAAAATTATTAAATGTTCTGAAATTTAATAATTGTTTATATTTTTAATAGATGCTTATTTTCCAAATATGCTCAGAAATAGTAAAAATAAAAATTAGATAGCAGGATTTAACCCAGGAAATCTTCAGGTAAACCCTGCTCTAGACATTTTTCCAGTACTTTTTTAATTTTCTTCTGATGAGGTGGCCAGGCTATGTACAACAAGCCCTTTAACTTCAACCAGGACGATGCTTCAGGGGGTTCTACCAGTTCACGCATTTGAGGAGTATCTGGAATGCCGGCCAGGTGAAAGATATTGCTATGGGCATCGGCATAATAAACCGACTCTGCAAATCCTTTACCAAGCAGTTCACCATCTAAATTCCTAATATATGCTCCTCCCTCTGAATACTGGGCGCCGCTGGCATTGTAACCGGTTTGGCCTCCCTGAACAATAGGGGTCAGGTTGAAGTGACGAATGTCTTCCGGAACCATATCTTGGAACTGGAATTCCCAGTGATCAGGATACCAAGTATTGGTGACGAAATAATCTTCTGGATGGGACGATTTAACACTTTTAACCCATTTATCGATTTTTAAAGTCCCTTTAGTATCCACTGGACGGTTTTCAGCATCAATAAACTGCCCCTTCACATCTACGGTCATCGTCCCTGGCGGGTGGGGCCCAGTGAGCCAATAAAATTCCAGGTTATTATCTGTATGGGGTGCATACATGGTCATTTCTCGATCTCCATCGAATTGGGCCATGAACCAGTCCCATCCTCTAGAATGTGATGGTTTATTCAGAACACTAGCGGCCCGAACCACCTTGCACCGGGAGTTACCCAGAGGTTCCAGGGCATTGCCCCACTGGTGGTCGAACCAGAACTTACCCTCTTCAAAGGTTATTTCTTCCCCATCCAGCTTTAAGGTGCTGCCTGGTTCCAGCTGGAGATTGGTGGCAGAATAATAGAGGGTCCCGATGTCACAGCAGCACGGAAGACATCCCTGGTTTCCCTGTAAGAGAAAGTCCTTATTAGAAGAGAACTTAAGATCCACTTCCATCTCCAAATCCTTTTCACCGCCCTGATTCACTCCCCAAGCCCGCACTGTGAGAGGAAATAGCTCATCTTTTTTCTCGGATATTATCTGGTTTTTCCCGGCTTCATAAGAAAAGGGTTGTGATTTGAATTTTAATAATCCAGTAGTACCTGCAATGGCGAAGGGTCTGCTCTGGAGGTGTTCTTCACCTGCTTTGGCTACGGCCAATTGCATCTCAAAAATCTGATTTTCCCAATCTGTTAAGCCAAAATAATGTGCTATATCTGGGGGTAGTAAAGAATAGTGATAGAATGAAACTAGAATGCCATAGTCCCGCTGTTGAGTATCCTGGCAGTTACCTACAAAGAAGTGCCAACCTACTTGATAACCCAGTTGAGGGGCAAAGTCTCGAGGAAACTCAATATTTGATTTTTCAGGAATTTTTTGGTAGCCGCGGCTGCTGTCCACTCCTAAAAGATGATTCATGGCATAAGCCTGCAGTGAACTTAGTGAAGAACAGTGTTTGAGAAGTTCTTGATACCGTTTCTGGTAACTGGGGGTGAATGAATCAGGATTATCTAATAAATCCTGTATTCTGTGCCTCATCCTATTACCAAATGCATCAGGACTGTTTTTATCGCTCAAAATACATTTTTTCACATCAGGTGATATTTTATCTGCATGGAATTCTTTCATCCACAGAGCCAGAGCAATATTTTCCTTTGTCAAATCATCCAAGTTATTAAAATCATCTTCTTCCATTTTTTAACCCCTGAAAATTTCAAATTAAAAAATAATAAAAATTTGTTAAATTTCTTATTTTACCAGAATATTTTTGCTAATTTCTCCCAAATTATCGCACCCGGTGAGTATCATAGCCCGACGTAAATCATCTTTAACATAATCTAAATACATTTTAACAGCTATTTCGCCACCAGCAATAGCCATTTGGGCCAGAGGCCTACCAATGAGGGCCACATCAGCACCTAGGGCTAACATTTTAAGCACATCAAAACCTGTACGCACGGCACCGTCGGCCATAATGGTGATTTTACCTGAAATAGCATCCGCCACATCAGGTAAAACCTCGGCCACGCCCTGACCACAATCCATAACTCTTCCTCCATGATTAGAAACGTAACAGGCACTGGCCCTGGAATCTACCACCTTCAGGGCGTCTTCACTACCCATAATCCCCTTAAAAATCACCGGTTTTTCCACAGAATCTACCAGTTCCTGCAGCTCATTTTCACTTTTACGGTACGCTCTTTTTTCCGGTGAGGTCCAGAAGGTGGAACCCGCCCCTTCTAAATCTACTCCCACAGCAATAACGTCCTTTTCTTCAGCCAGTTTAAAAAGCTGGATTAATTTCTGCTGGGATTGAGGTTTGAATATGGGGATGCCCCACCCTCCATTTTCTCCCACGGTGTTTACTCCCAGGTCTTCGGGAGCGGTTGGAGTGTTTCCAACTAGACCAACTGATCCAAAGGTTTTAGCCCCGTTTAACAACCCACGATAGAATAATTTTTCAGGAATGCTGTCATTTAAAGAGAGTTTTACTCCAGAAAGACTGGCCCCCATTATGGGAGCAACCAGATCCTTTCCAAAAATGTTTAAAGACATTTCTGGTTCGTGGTGGGCCTTAACCACTCTCATTTTTAAACGGTATTCGTGTAGGCTATTATAATTGGTTTCAAAGGTCCGAGATTGACCAGCTCCACCCATACCAATGGGAGCCCCGAATTTCTGGCCAGTACATATTCGATCTCTTTGTCCGTCGCAGATAGAGTAAACACCACAGGTACCTGTGAGCATTTTTCGAGCCAGGTTACGGTAATAATTTAAATCTGTGGTTTCAGCATTTTTGCCCTGATAGGCAGCAATTTTTAGAGCAAAAACATCATCACTTATCTGTTTGAGGAATGTTTTGGGCATTCCACACACTGGGCATCTCCAAGTGTCAGAAATGTTATCAAACGTAGTACCTGGCTCCAGAATGGCATTGAGGTCTCCTTTTTCATCATCATAGGCAAAAACATTGCAATAGGTGCACACATACTTCATATTTTCCCTCGGATTGCATTTAACTCTGAGAATAAAATTATTTTTTATCCTCCGATTTTTCTTTTTTTTCCATTAATTCCGTCTGTGACTGCCCTATAGCCATAATAGGGGGAACTCCTTTAGGGCAAACCTGGCAGCAGTTTCCATGGAAATCACAGGCCCACCAGCCATCAGGAATATCTGCTTTTGCCAGACGCCTATTATCTGCGTCACGGGGATCAATATGGAATCTATAAAGCTTGGCTAGAGCAGCTGGACCTAAATAATCTCTATTTTCTCCATCAACTGGACAGGCTCCATAACAGGCAGCACAGAGAATACAATTGGTATAAAGTTCCAGATCTGGCAAATCAGAAGGATCCATGAGATGTTCTTTTGTTGGCATAGATACTGTTTTAAGAACCGGTTCCACGAATTTGTAGGATTTAAAAAAAGCATTCCGATCTACAATAAGATCTTTAACAACTGGAAAATGGGGAAGTGGTTCCACCAGAACTTCCTGGGAGGGGTCCCAGCCCACTTTTTCTTCCAGTGCAGGATAAGGTGACAAAGCGATTTGCTGTTCTCCTTTTAAGAGAGATGCCACCTGGGTCCTACAGGCCAGCCTGGGAACCTTATTAATGAGCATGGCACAAGCACCACAGACCGCGCCCCGGCAAGAGTACTGAAAGGCCAGAGAATCATCAAATTGTTCTTGAATATGAAATAATGCTCTAAGAACTGCCATACCAGGTTCTTCTTCCAAAGAAAACATATCGTAATGGGGAGCACCCATTCCTTCATGATAACGGAATACTTTTAATTTCATTTAGTAAACACGCTCCTGGGGTTTAAACATACCTAGAACAACCGGCTTATAGGAAACTGAAATTTTTTTATTTTGTAAAGAGGTAAGGGTATGTTTAAGGAATTTTTTATCATCACGTGAAGGATAATCTGTTCTGGCATGGGAACCACGACTTTCTTCTCGTTTCATGGCAGCAAATGCCACGGTTTCTGCCAGTTGAACCAGATATTCTAGCTCTAATAAACGGATAATTGCCTGGTTCAAGGCCAGTTCTTTATTATCTATTTTGACCTGTGATAATTTCTTTTTAATTTCTTCTATCTCTAAGATGCCTTTTTCCATTACTACTCGGTCACGAAATATTCCGAATTTACTGGACATAGTCTTATTTAAGGACTCTTTAATTTTGAACTGATTTTCACTGGTCTTTCTAGATAATATATTTTTTAGTTTACTATCTATTTTCGTAATGGCCTTTTTCAGGGGTTCCAGATTTTCCTGTTCTTTGTTTGGGCCTTTAGAAATTTCTTCTATTATTGCATCACCCACCAGTCGCCCAAAAACAACAGTTTCTAATAGTGAATTGCCTCCCAATCGGTTGGCTCCATGGACACTTATACATGCACATTCACCTGCTGCATAAAATCCTTTAAGAGATGTTTTCCCATCTTTATCTGCATCAATTCCTCCCATGGAATAATGCTGCCCTGGCTGGATTGGTATTGGTTCATTAATTGGGTCCACTCCAGCAAAATCAATAGATATTTGCCTTATACCTGGTAAACGCTCTTTTATAAGTTCCTCACCCAGATGGCGCAGATCCAAATGAACATATCCTCCTTTAAATCCTCTTCCCTCAGCAATCTCGATGTCTATGGTTCGGGCCACCACATCTCGAGGCGCCAGATCCAATGAATTAGGAGCATAATTCTCCACGAAACGCTCCCCATTTTTATTAATAAGAATGCCTCCTTCACCACGGGCCCCTTCGGTTATCAAAATATTTGTTCCATATAGTGTGGTAGGGTGGAATTGGATAAATTCCATATCTTTTAAGGATACTCCAGCATTTAAGGCTAATGATTGTCCATCACCTGTATTTATAAGGGCATTGGTGGAACTATTAAATAATCTACCAAACCCTCCGGTGGCCATAAGCACAGCTGATGCCTGGAAGCCATGAACTTTCCCAGTACGAATTTCCAGGGCAGTGCAACCCACACAATACTCATTTTCAGTTACTAGTGAAGTTACAAAAAAATCTTCATATATAGGAATATCTATTGATATGACTTGTTCATACAAGGTATGGAGCGCATTATGCCCGGTTCTATCTGCAGCATAACATGTTCTTGGAAAACCAGCTCCCCCAAATGGCCGCTGAGCAATTTTACCATTTTCTAAGCGTGACCAAGCAGTTCCCATGTGTTCCAATTCAATAACTGTTGAGGGGGCCTCTCGACACATTATTTCCACGGCGTCCTGATCGGCCAGATAGTCAGATCCTTTTACCGTGTCATAGGCGTGAATTTTCCAGTTATCCACGGTTTCGTTTTCACCAGGAACATTGGCCAGGGAAGCATTCATTCCACCCTGTGCAGCCACAGAATGAGAACGCAGGGGATGAACTTTACTGATTATGGCCACTTTTAGCTGAGCATTAGACACTTGCAGTGCAGCTCTAAGTCCAGTAAGGCCGCCGCCTATTATAATAACATCATATTGATGAATATCGGACAAAATATTCTTAGAAATAATATCTTTTTCATCATCTAAGCTTGAAATACCGTTCTTTTTTTCTTTTTCCTGCGAAGGACATTCTTTTTCTAATTCTTCTAATTCAGAATAGGATATTTTTTCTTTTTCCAGGGGTTTAATGTCCAATTCACCATCTCCTATTTTTAATTAAAAATCAAAATTATCGTATGGTAAAATATATTAAAAAATTAGATTAATATTAAAAATAGTGGTATTTCAATTCAATCATCTGTCAGGGGTAAATTGCTGACTTTCCAGGCCACAAAGCCACCTAAAATGTTATAAACCTTTGAAAAGCCGGATTCTCGCATTTTTCCCATAAAATACTCTCCTCTTACTCCAGATTTACAATAAATTACGTAACTCTTATTTTTATCCAGTTTTTCCACTTTTTCCTGGAAATGATGGCCGTCATAATCTAGATTCTGGGCATGGGGTATGTGTTCTTGTTGAAAGTCAACATGAGGCCTTATATCCACGATACTAATTTCAGAATCTTCTTCCATTAATTTAAGTGCATCTTTAGGGTCTATGGTTGTAAAATGAGACATGATAAAAACTCTTTTAAAAATCTTAATTATATTATGTTTTTCATCATTAGTAATTTTTTTGCTTGTGATGGTTTGAAACTATTTTTGAAAAAAAGGAGTATTATATGGTTTGGGGACATGAACAGCTCGTTTATCTCTGTTTAAAAATTATTTTTACACTGGCAATGCATGACTGATGGGGCAATAAAAATTTTCTTAATTTACTACAATTTTATTAACAAAATATTAAATATCTTCTAAAACATACTATTATTAGTTTAAATTCCTAAGTTATAATCTTAAAATCCTACTAGGTGATTAAATTAGAGTTTTAGTAAATTCTTTAAACTTCTAATTTCAAATTATAATTAAAATTCATATTCTAATTTGAGTAATGCTAAATTGCATGCAGGGGTTGAATAATATAATAGATCCAAATCTCATGGCCATAATTATGCCCTTATCCTGGGCTGCAGCAGTTAGTCCCACGGCATTGTCCGTTTTCTTGATTATGGTGTCTATTACGGATAATCCCAAGCTTTCAGGATTCTCTTTTTATTTGGGAGCGATATTCGTACTTTTATTAACGGTATTAATCGGATTTTTAATGGGAAATGCTCTCCAAAATACGGGTCATGCCGACCCGGCCACCATAGCATCCATTGACATATTTTTAGGTGCTATTTTAGTTCTATTGGGGTTAAGAAGTGCTTTTTCTAAAGGAAATAAAAGAAATAGCTCTTTATTCGAGTACCTTAAGATTGATAAAAAAGCAAGTAAATTTGCCCAGTTCCGTCGATATTTCACAGTTGGTCTTTTAACCTTTTTAATTAATTTTAGTACAGCTATATTTGTTTTAGCCGCTGGAAGACAAATTGGAATTGCTAAAGCAGGACTTTGGGCGGATATAGGTGCAGTAGCTGTCTTAACCATCATCACTTTAATCGTGGTGGAAGTTCCTCTATTCTTCTTCTTGGTGTTCCCTAAAACTGCCCAAAGAGTTACTCAACCCCTGAACCATTGGCTTTTTAAGCACACTAATTTGGTCATGGCAGCGTTTTTACTATTTATTGGGGGATTGGTCATTTATAATGGTCTTTCTCGTATAGGAGTAACCTGATAACAAGTAAAAATTCTTAATATGTTTATAATAACTCAAACCTAATTATAACAAAATTATAAATTATTTATTTTAATTTATTCTTCATTAATTTGATATAATATTAAAATGAATTATTAATTATGGAATTCATACTTAATCCCAATGAACTCAAAGGCCCCTGTAATCTTTCATTAACTATCAATAGTGGCCAAACTTCTCAACCAGCATGGGGTGAGAAAAATGGGGTTTTTCAGGAACTAGTTTTAATTGATAATAAACCATGTCTTTTAAAAGTGGCTGAAAGGGATGATTCATTAATAATTAATACGGAATCGCCTAATAAAATTTCAGAAGCCGCTATAAAACAAGAGATTAACCATATATTCGATCTTGATTTTGATTTAAATCATTTCTACGATTTTTTAAGAGAGGATCCTAATTTGAAACCTACCATTGAATTCTGCGGTGGAATGAGATTATTCATGGCTCATGATCCATTTGAATGTATAATTTCATCAATATCCTCGGCCAACTGTTCCATTGTGAGATGGAGCCGTTCCATTAGAGATATAAAGAGTAAATGGGGCCAAGAGTATTCACCTGGCCTTGAAAAATTCTATACTTTTCCTTCATCAAAAATAATCTCTCAATTACCGGAACACGACCTGGAAGAGATGCAGAGATGTGAAGATCACCTTTCTGAAGATTTTGAATTTACTAACAATCTTCAATCTTGTGGTGTGGGTTATAGGGCCAAATACATCATTAAAGCAGCTGAAATGATTCAAAACGAAATAAAACTAGATAAATTGGCTAAGATGAGTTATGAAAATGCATTTGAAACCATTCTAGAACTGCCTGGTGTAGGCCCTAAAGTGGCCGATTGTATTTTACTGTATGGTTTTGGTATGGGGGAAGCATTTCCAGTGGATGTATGGATAAAAAGAATAATTTGTCACCTATATTTTGATGGAAAAGATATTTCGGTTCCTAAAATACGGGAATTTGGCATGGATCAGTTTGGTGAATATGCAGGTTACACTCAGTTGTATTTATTCCACTATGCCCGTAAATCTGGACTTTTGGATAAATTAAAACCATCTAAAAGTTGATTATATTCTCTTACTGTATTTTATTTCCTGGAATTTAATCTTAAATGTGGCACCAGGGCTTTTTTGCATTTGTAGACTTCCATCTAGCTGGTTTATAAGGCTGGATACCAGTTCTAGGCCGAGAGTTTCTGAATGTTTTAAGTCGATTTCTGGAGAAATACCTACTCCATTGTCTTGTATAACCAATTCAAATTCATTTGATGCATTTTTATTAAATTTAATCCGAATTTCACCAAGTTTATTGTCGGGAAATGCGTGCTTAAGACTGTTACTCACCAGTTCATTAATTATCAATCCACATGGTATGGCGGTATCTATCCCTACTTTAACTTCTGCTATATCCACGAAAATATCTAAATCATGCCTTCCATAATTCCGCACCAGATCATCCACTAAATGCTGTGTATAGCTTGACATTTCTACTTGAGCTATATCTGATGAGCGATAGAGCTTTTCATGCACTAGGGAAATGGATCGCCAGGATTGTCTTCTACCAGTAATATTTCTATAGGTTTACTATTTATCATTTTCAATCCTCCGGATTTTTTGGAATAGTAAAAATAAATTTAGATCCTTTATCCAATTCAGATTCCACCCAAATACTCCCACCATGCCGTTCTACAATTTTTTTAGATATGGCCAGTCCAATTCCAGTTCCAGGATACTTGTCTTTACCATGCAGCCGTTTAAACACTTCAAATATTTTTTCTGAGTATTCTGGATCAATTCCAATTCCATTATCTTGCACCGTAAAAATCCATTCGTCTTCATTTTCATCGGAATTTATATTAATAACTGGATTTTCTTGCCTTTTGAATCTAATACTATTGCCAATTAAATTTTGAAATATCTGAGACATTTGTGAAGGGTCGGCTTTAATTTTAGGCAGTTTTTCATAGTTTATCTGAGTATGGTTTTCATTAATACTTACTTCCAGATTTTTCAAGACTTTATCTAAAATTTCGTCCATATCAATGAATTCAAATTCTTTCCCTCGAGTAGTTACCCTAGAATAAACTAAAAGATCATTAATCATCTTTTGCATTCGATTAGCACCATCAACAGCAAATGCCATGAATTCATGCCCATCTTCATCCAGTTTGTCTAAATATCGGCGTTCAATCAACTGCAAATAGCTGGAAACCATTCTTAATGGTTCTTGCAAGTCATGAGAAGCAATATATGCGAACTGTTCTAATTCAGTATTGGAGCGTTTTAACTCATTTAATTTTTGATCAAGTATTTTTTCATATTTTTTTCTTTCATTAATCTCTTTTTGAAGATTTTTATTTAATTGTATCAATTCTAAAGTTCTCTTTTCTACTTCTAATTCTAAATTATCTCTGGAATTTTCTACTTCTTGGTGGGCTTTTTGAATTTTTAGATCGGTTTTATTCAATACCTTAGTGTTTTGCCAGGTTAAGATGAAGGTTAAAATAATGGTGGAAAGGGCAAATAAAGAAATGGCAAATGGCCCCTTATATAATCCATAATTTCTGCCCTGGACCAGCAACCATCCCACAATTAGCGTGAGTAATATGGGTGGTAAAAGGATTCTTAACGCATTTTTACTTCCTAAAAGGTCGCTATTGAATGTCTGCATGATGCCTTTATCTGGTCGGGCGAATATAAATCCTAAAAATAAAATTAAAAATGCACTAGCAGCATATATGGCTATTCCAGTAAATGAAGGGATTTTATAAAGGTATGAAACATTATAGGCAAATCCCAAGAGTGCCATTATGGCCATGGACCCCAATATTAACAGTAAATACTGTCCTGGTCGATGCCCACTTTTAGTCTCGTAATCAATAAAAATAGCACTTAATCCGGCCAAAGTCAATCCTATGGATGCTGAAAATGCCATACGGTTGGGACTTGATGCTAAAAATGCTCCGGGCGCTTCTTTAAATAATATTTGGTCTATAAATAAATTAATTCCAGATAAATATTCAAAAAGCGTTAAAAAACCAATTAGAAATACTATAACTGATAATAACTGTGATAATTGCTTATTTGATTTATTATTCCTTTTATCTTGTAGTAAGTATAGTGCAAAACCAATTAAAACAAAACCCAATCCTGCATTGGCTTTAATGGTAGAAAAACCATCACCTGGACTTAATAAAATATTAATGTTGAAAGCCCAACCTAAAATGACTAGAATACCAAAAGTGATTATAATTAAGCTAATTAGCTCGGAAATTGATTTTAGCTTGAGGGAAGTATTTTTTGCATCGGACATGTTAACCGACCTTATTCATATTAAATTATGCATCAGATAATACTTATATTTGCTCATAATCTCCAATTTAATTAGATTAAATGCTTTTTTGAAACTATTTATAATAATTTAAGAATTAAAACACAGTATTGAATTAAACTGAAAAATTAGAATATAATTTAGAAATAAAGTAGAAACAATTAATTTATTATTAGTTTATTGACAATATATTCATAAGTTTAAATATAATCATGATAAAAAAATAAGACTAGTTATTTATCATGATAATCTGGAGGATAATCGATTTTCAATGATGAAAATTGATTTAATATGTCTTTAAAAGAATTTAAAAACTTTTAATTATATTATGGAGAATTTACAATGTTGAATAATGAAAATTCTACAGAAAATAATCTGGAAAATGCTAAAAATAAAATTTTAGGCATGCTGGATGACTATTCTTTGAAAGAAATTTCAGATGTTGTATATGAAGAAACCAGGGCCCTTACAAAAAGTAAAAATTGTTATGTGGCTTTTGTTGATCCAGAAAATAAAGACAGTGTAGGTATTTCGTTTTCTCACCTAACCAAGGGGTGCCAGTACTATGCAGATTTAGGGGAAGCAAGATTTAAAATCCGAAAGGATGGAACTTACGGTGGCCTTCTAGGTTATTCTCTGGATACTGGAAAATCATTTTTTACCCATAATCCTAAAAATCACCCGGCAGCACATGGATTGCCGTTAGGACATGAACCAGTGAGCCAATTTCTTTCAGTGGCAGTTAAAAATGAGGATGAAATTCTGGGACAGATTGTAGTGGCCAATCCAGAGGAAAATTATTCTCAATATCACCTGGAAATCACTGAAGAAATAGCTAATGTTTATGCCACGGTTTTAGAGCAATATTGTCTGGGAAAAATTAATATGAGGTAAATATTGTATTTCTTTATATTTTATATTAATTAGTTTATATTAATTAATAACTAAAAAATTAATTTAATTAATAGTACTTTACTGTTATTTTGCTTACTTTTATTAAAATCTAGATAATTCAAGAATTTAAACGAAAAGGAAGAACAGCATAATTCCCATGGCAAGCAAAAAAACTAGCATAATTACAACTACTTGAATTAGTTTCGTTTTCTGATTTTTATTCATATAATTTCCCCTTTTCTATAGTAAATACACTAAAAACTGAGTATGAATTAAAATTTGAATTAAAATTTGATATTAAAAAATAAATAATAAATATAGATTATTCTTCAATAACCCTTACTTTTTCCATAACATCTTTTTCCTGAATGGAATTGACTACACTCATCCCATTGGTCACTTTACCAAATACGGTGTGTACTCCGTCTAGGTGTGGTTGTGGGGAGTGAGTTATAAAGAACTGGCTTCCTCCAGTGTCTTTACCAGCGTGGGCCATGGACATAGCACCTCTAACATGCTTATTTTCATTTATTTCACATTTGATGGTGTATCCTGGGCCTCCTGTACCGTTTCCTTTAGGACATCCTCCTTGGATTACGAAATCTGGGAGTACTCGGTGGAAAGTTAATCCGTCATAAAATCCTTTATTAGCTAGTTCTTCAAAATTGGCCACAGTATTTGGAGCGTCTTCTTCAAACATAACCAGTTCAATATTTCCTTTTTTAGTTTCAATAACAGCTTTTTTCATTTTATTCACCTGATTCAGATTATATTTGTTTAAAAATATGTTAATTAATATATTTTAGAATATGTTGTATGTCTGGACATTTATTATTTTTAAATTATTTTCATAATTTATAGAGATTGCTTATTTTCACTATTTTTAATAAGTTATGGATAATACTACGAAGAAAATTATAGCAGCACTTATTAATAAGCGAAACCAACTAAATATAAAATTGCCGGTTACAAATGGTATTTAAAAATTTGTGACTACTTCCTAATTAATATAATGGGATTAACTAATAAAGTGCATTAGCATTAATTATAAGCATTGATGATTTAAATCCATGCTTAAGTTTTATTAACCGATTATTTAACAATAAATAGGGCAATACCATTTATAATTAGTTTTTAATTAAGAATATCAGGTGATATGATGAATACTCAGGAGATCATGGATTTAGATAAAAAATTCGTCATGCAAACTTACGGTCGCCAACCTCTGGCCCTTTCTCATGGAAAAGGAGCTGAGGTATGGGATGTGGAAGGAAAATCCTATCTTGACTGTTTTGCAGGAGTGGCAGTGAACAATGTAGGCCATGCCCACCCTAAAGTGGCTTTGGCTATATGTCACCAGGCCCAGAGAATGATTCACTGTTCTAATGTTTACTACACTCAGGAACAGGTAGAATTAGCCAAGTTACTTACACAAGTATCTCCCCATGACAGAGTATTCTTTGCCAATAGTGGTGCCGAGGCCAATGAGGGAGCCATAAAATTGGCCCGAAAATACACGGGAAAAGGCGAGATCATATCCACTGATAATTCTTTTCACGGACGTACTCTGGCCACAGTAACTGCTACTGGTCAGGACAAATATAAGGAACCATTTAAACCACTTCCTGGGGGATTTAAACACGTCCCCTATGGTGATATACAGGCCATGGTTGAAGTCATAACTGAGGATACTGCAGCAATTATACTGGAACCTATTCAAGGTGAAGGGGGAGTAATTGTACCTCCAGAAGGTTACTTGCAAAATGTACAAAATATTTGCCGCCAGCGAGATGTTTTACTGATTATGGATGAAATCCAGACTGGATTTGGCCGTACTGGGGAAATGTTTGCTTCCACTTTATTTGGAGTGGAGCCGGATATAACCACTATAGCTAAGGCCATGGGCGGCGGATACCCAATTGGTGCTGTACTAGCTAATGAGCGAATTGCTACTGCATTTGAACCAGGAGACCATGGATCAACCTTTGGTGGAAATCCATTAGGTTGTGCTGCTGCTAAGGCAGCCATTGAAGTTATACTGGATGAAAATCTGGTTCATCAATCTCAAGAATTAGGGGCTTACCTTAAAGCAAATCTAGAACAGATGGCTTCTAAATATGAAATAGTAAAAGAAGTACGGGGTAAAGGCCTAATGATAGGCATAGAACTCACAAAAAGTTGTGGAGATGTGGTTACTGCGGCTCGAAAACAAGGCGTTCTAGTAAATTGTACTGCAGATACGGTTGTTCGATTGTTACCACCTCTAATAATTACTAAAGAACAATTAGATGTAGTGGTAAAGGTTTTGGATGCGGCTCTGGCTAAAATATCTTAAAATCACAAAAACATTTATTCTTCAATTTTTATTTTAATTTTCTATTTTTAATTCTTATTTTAGATTTTTCGGCTGTTATTAATAGGTTTTATAGATAATTCAAAAAAATAGATTAAAGTAGATAAAATTCCTAATTAATATAAATTAATTAAATATCTTTTTCATCTAAAAAGCTTTCAAACCAGTTAGATAACTTTAGAGTCTTTATTTTGTCTAAACTTCTCCATTTAAATTCAGTGTGTTCGTCACTGATTTTTAAATCTCCAGAATTCACTTCTACAGTCATTATTACATGCACGGAATGTATGTGGGGAAGATCCTGCTGAGCTATACCTACTGCACGATTCAGGGTGATATCTAAATTGGTTTCTTCTTTGATTTCTCTTATCATGGCCTTATCAAAAGATTCTCCTGGTTCTACTTTACCTCCTGGAAGTTCCCAGCACTGAGGATTACTTCGAGAATCTGGGGCACGTTTTAAAATAAGAATATTGTTATCAGAATCTTTTATTATGGCTCTAACTACCAGTCCAAATGGTTTATCTGTCATTTTATTCTCCTGAATTCTCATTATTAAATGGAAAATGATGCTTTTTAATTATAAATCCCTATTAAATGTCATATTTTTTAATCCATTGTCCACTAATTAATTTTATTTATACATATCATTTATTTTCTTTTCGGGCTTATTTATGATGATTCATATTGATTTCAAATATTTTATATTTTTTTAAATAATTTATACTTTAAAAATAATAAATATATGCAAAGAAGCGTAATTATGGAGTTTGCAGAATTAGTGGAGAAAAGATTTGCGGCCAGAGCATTCAGTTAAAAGAAAATCAAGGAAGATAAAATAGACTATATCTTGGAGAACTGCCTCAGAATATTGTGCCCACGAAACTCATTGTTTTAGGATAATACTCTAGAAGAACCATCAGCAAAAATAAGGTTCCCTAAAGAAGAAATAATGCTTTAATTTAGTTACTTATTTTAATATTTTTCTTTTTCCATTTTTTTAGCATTATTTGGTAATGCTATTTTATTTTTAAGATCCATTAGATGCGTTTTATGTATAATAACCTTTCTTCATTACTCTATTTAAGTCATCTAAATATTCATTTAATTGATTTATAAATTTAAATAAAATGAAAAATAGAAAGTTGATGTTAACTTAAGTTTATTTGGAGGATTTATAGATGGTTTTCGATTTAGAAATTAGCGAAAAAGGCAATCTAAGTATTGGCGGTGCCGACGCTACAGAGATTGTCCGGGAGTATGGAACTCCTTTATATGTTATAGATGAGAATAAAGTGCGAGAAAATTACCGTCGAGTTTACGAGGCTTTTTCCAAGCATTATGATGATTTTCAAATATTTTACGCCTGCAAAGCCAATACCAACCTTTCTGTGCTGCGTATTTTAGAACAAGAAGGTAGTGGCATAGATGCAGTATCTCCTGGAGAAATTTATACTTCTTCACTCACGGGATTTGATCCTCAAAGAATCCTTTACACTGGAAACAATGTAAAAGATGAAGAAATGGAGTTTGCCATAGAAAGTGGTGTTAGATTAAATGTGGATTCTGTTTCTCAGCTTAAAAGACTGGCCAAAATCGTGGATCCTAAAGGTTTTAAAATATCTTTCCGGGTAAATCCTATGGTCGGGGCTGGCCACCATGAGCATTGTATCACTGGTGGAGAAATGAGTAAATTTGGAATAATGGAAAAAGAAGCTGTGGAAGTATATAAATTAGCTAAAGAGCTTGGATTTGATCCGGTAGGTATACATACTCACATTGGATCCGGTATTCTGGATCCAGAACCATTCAAATTAGCAGTAACCACTCTCATGGATATTGCAGGTGATATTGCAGAGAATGCTGGAGTTAAATTTGAATTTATAGACTTTGGTGGGGGACTGGGAATTCCTTATACTCCTGAAGAGGATATACTGGACATTGAAACCTTTGCCAAAGAAATCACGGATTTATTCAAGGAAAAATTGGCTCAATACAATCTGGGAAAACCAACCATGTGTATAGAACCTGGAAGGTATATAGTAGGCGATGCATCTTACTTACTGGCTAAAGTAAACACGATAAAACAGAGTTATCGTAAATTTGTAGGAGTAGATGCAGGATTCAATACTTTGCTGCGTCCGGCCATGTATGGTTCCTATCACCACATTGTGGTGGCTAACAAACCTCAAGCAGAAGCAGTGGAAGAAATAGACGTTGCTGGAAATGTATGTGAATCAGGAGACCTTTTTGCCAGAGATAGAACTCTTCCAGAGATAGAAGAAGGAGATATAATCGCTATTATGAATGCCGGGGCCTATGCCTTTTCCATGGCTTCTCAATATAATTCACGGCCAAGGCCAGCAGAAGTACTGGTAAAAGATGGTGAAATGGATTTAATAAGGGAACGAGAATCTATGGCTGATGTTTTAAATAAACAAATCCTTCCTGCAAGACTTTTAAAATAAATTCATAAAATATGGGGATAATATTATTGACGTATTGGAGATTATAGGGAGATTATAAAATGAGTAAAGTTAACATTTTATTTTCTAAAATGCACGGTCTAGGAAACGATTACGTGGTAATTGATGAGATTGAGAGTGAATGTGTTAGTGAAGATAAAAAAAGCGAACTTGTGGTGGAATTATGCCGCAGAGGATTCTCAGTAGGTGCTGATGGAGCAATATTTGTAGCACCTGCTACGGGAGAAGGAGATATAAAATTCCGTATATTCAATGCCGATGGTAGTGAAGCTGAGATGTGTGGAAATGGTATAAGATGTTTTTCCAAGTTTGTTTATGATAATGGGATTATTCGCAAGGAAAAAATGGATGTAGAAACCCTAGCCGGAATTAAAACGGTTGAGATGACTCTTTCGAATGGGAAAGTTGAATCTTGCAGGGTTAACATGGGTAAAGCCACCTTTAAAACTAGTGAAATACCTATGGATGTAGCAGAAGATGAATTTGTAGATAAATTACTCAAGGTAGAAGGACAACCCATGCAGATGACAGCTTTAAGTGTGGGAAATCCTCATGCCGTTATATTTGTAGATAATGCTGGTGAAATTGACCTTGATAAATGGGGCCCGGCCATTGAGAATCATCCATCATTTCCCCAAAGAACCAATGTGCACTTTGTAGAAGTGGTTTCTACTAAAGAAATAATTATGGCTACTTGGGAACGAGGAGCAGGCCCTACTTTGGCCTGTGGTACTGGAGCTACTTCTTGTGTCATTGCAGGTAATAAACTGGAAAAATTAGCAGAAAGCGTACTGGTGCACTTACCTGGTGGAGAACTCCAAATTGATGTTTATTCTGAAGAAAACGAATTAGGGGCCTTCATGGAAGGAGATGCTGTTTTAGTATTTGATGGAATAATGGTTATGGATGTTTAAATCGACTTAACCATTAAATTCTTTTTTTATAGCACAACTCTTTAAAATTAATAATAAAACAAGAGCCTGAATTTTTAACCAGTTTTATCTCACCATCAAGCTGCTTAACCAGACTATTTATTAATTGCATTCCCAAAGTTTCAGTATTTCTGAAATCAATTTCTTCGGGGAAACCTACACCATCATCACAAATTTTTAAAATATATTCTTCGTTTTTAGGAGCCATTTTTATTTTTATGTTTCCTTTAGACTCTTTAAAACCGTGCTTTAGGCTGTTGGATATTAATTCATTTATCATTAATCCGCAGGGAATAGCTGTTTCTATATTCAAATAAACATTTTTAATATCAATGTGTATTTTCACATTACCTGGAATTTCGATATAGCTATTTATAAGGCTTTCTGAAAGGTTTTTTACGTATTCTCCGAAATCAATATGATTTAAACTGATGGAGCCATATAATTTCTCGTGAATCAGGGCCATAGATCGTACACGATTCTGGCTTCCAATTAAAACATCGTGAGTTACATCATCTTCAATATACTGGCTTTGTAGATTCAATAAACTGGAAATTATCTGTAGATTATTTTTAACCCGGTGGTGAATTTCCCTTAGAAGTACTTTCTTCTCCTCTAAAGACTCCAGGATTTTGTTTTCATTTCCAACTTTTTGCAAGGCAAGGGTGTAAAAATCAGCCAGCCTTTCCAAGGCTTCCACATCATTTTGGGTGTAATCTTTTTTAGAATTGGAAACTGCAATTTGACCTACATTTATTCCATCATTTAAAACAGGAACTGAAAGAAATCTATTGATATTTAGGTGGCCTTTGATATTTTTAAATAAAGGGTGGTGAGATGCATTATTAGTAAAAAAACCCTCGTTTTTATTAAAGCTGTGGCTCATTAAACTACCCTTCTCATTTTCACCGGTTCGGATAATTGGTTTGGAAAAATAATAGTTATCGGGAACAGGTGGCATCATAGAAAGAATCAGCATGTTTTTAGTTTCAGGAATTATCTCGCTTACAAAACCAGATGTACTATCCGTTAATTCCATGGCCTGGGCCAAAATAACATATGCAATATCTTCCAAGCTGGTTTGGGAAGAAATTAATGGTGCATAAATTTTATTTAAAGATTCATTGACTTTTAATTCCCATTTAAGTCGATTATTAGCACGGTTTCGTTCACTCACATCTATTAGGGAGAGTAATGATTTTTGAGCACCAGGAATTATACTGGCGGTCGTAAAAACGTCTTTAGATTCCTGTTCATAGTCTAAAAACTTGAATTCATAGTTCCTGGGAACGGAATCTGGATCCAAAAATCTCTGAGATTGATAACGGCCCATTATTTTCTGGTAACTGGGATGTACAAATGAGGTACACTTTAATTTGCCTTCAATTTCCTCTTTGGGAAGCCCATAAAGCTTTGCGAATTCAGAATTAACCAGAGAAATCGTTTTATCTTTTTCAATAATAACTGATGCGGTTCCCGTGTTTTCAAAAATAGTTCTATAGTAATGTTCGGTTTCATTTAAATGTTTCTCAGTCTTTTTGTGATGACTTAAATCTCGAGTAGTTACAATAAAATACTGAAATTCGCCATTTGAATCCATAACTGAATTGGTTTTGGATTCAACCCACAAGTAACTACCATCTTTTTTTATTAATCTATGTTCAAAACTAACTATTTTGTTTTTAAAACAAAGATATTTTTGTTTTTGCTTAATTAAATCTCGTTCAGAGGGAGGTATTATATTATACACGTTTTTACCTGTTAATTCCTCTGAAGAGTATCCCAGGAGTTTTTTGATATAGGGGGAGATATAGGTACATATTCCCTCATAGTCATGAGTACATATTATCTCCGTAGCATTATCTGCCAATAGATGATATTTTTCCTTTTCTTGGGATAGTATCTGCTCTGTTTTTTTCTCTTTAGTTATATTTCTTAAAAATATGGAAATTTCATTGGAATTAGGGATTATTCTGAAATAATACCATGTTTCATGGGGGGGCTCTCCAAAATAAGCATCAAAACAAACTTTTCTTTCGCTTTCAATTGATTCATAATATTTTTCTTCAAAAAAAGATCCTTTTATTCGGGGGAATGCTTCAAAAATGTCCATTCCCATGATTTCGTGCCGACCTCTTTTTAAAATCTCCTCAGCAGCACTATTAAAATAAACAACTCTCATTTCAGCATTTATGGATAAGAATCCATCACTGGTACTTTCTAAAATTTTTTTTATTCTCTCTTCAGTCCCTACCAGAGCTTCACGAGATTGTCGCTCCCTTAATTGAAGATTATAAACTCTGTCTTTTAGTTTATTTATTTCTTGATGTGCATCTTCAAGATCAAAGGGATTATCTGTAATAAAACCACCTCTAAGGTGAAATAAAGAATTAAAATTATTTTTTATTCATTATTTCTTATTTGCGATAAATAATAATTGATAAGAAGTTAATATAAATATTTATAAATTAATCTCTAAAGTCAAACTTATATATTAAGAATAAATTTCGAAAAATAGATTATAATAAATAGATTAAATGAATAGTAAATTAATTTTATAGCACGATTATGTGATTATAATAGATGGGATGTAAAAAGGTACTAATTGTCTAAAATAATTTTGAAATTAATTAATAACCATTTAATAGGGGTTCTTCTAGATGTATGAAATTAAAATACAGAACAAGATCACAGAGGCCCAGATAATCATAGACGGTTTTTTAGATATTTTAAGAAAAAATGATTCGGAAATGGGGCTTAAAATATGTCAAGAAAAAGATCTGACCATGCACTATAAAAAAATGAGCAGTATAATAAAATATATGGAGCGCATGGACCCACCTTGGGAATTTAGAATGGCTCACCCGGGAATTATTCTAGCATTGACCAACTATCGCTCGGCCATAATGGAACTGCTTAATTACTGTCATGATAAGGATCAAAAGCACCTGGAATTCATGCTTAATTTAATGGAACAAGGTTGTCAACTAATGGAAGAAAATGAGCATCATATGTTGAAAATGAATCGTGAAGACGGAAAAGTGAGGGAAGAAAGATTCAAAAACAAATGCTTTATTGCCACTGCGGCCTACGGAGATTTTAATGCTCCAGAAGTGATTAGTTTAAGGAATTTCAGGGACTATTACCTTCTTAAAAGAATCTGGGGCCGAATTTTGGTTGAAATTTATTACCATACCAGCCCTCCAGTTGCTGGCTATTTAGAAAATCATTCTAAATTATCTAATTACACTAAGAAATGTTTAAACAATCTTTTAAAATATATTAACCGACAAAATAGGTATTAGATCGCGGAATCAAGTATTTATTATATATTTAGATAGGATTTATTTTATTTAAAATTATTTTTAAGAATATTTGTATATTTAAATTATATTTAGAAAAAAAAACTTACCAAAAAGGACAAACAATTAAAATCAGGAGAAAAACCATGAAAGACCAAGAAAAATGGAACTACTTTGACCAGGGATTAGACCTGTTTGACGAGGAAAAATACGATAAATCATTAGAATTCTTTGAAAAGGCCTTAAATATGGACCCTATCTTTGAAAACGCCATTGCCTATAAATCATTTGCTATCACTGAATTAAAATCATTGGATGAATCTTTAGAATATATTGAAAGCCAGATAGAAGAAAATCCAGATATAGGATCATTATATTATCTTAAGGCCAATGCACTTTCTGATTTAGAACAATTTAAAGAATCAAATGATTACTTTGATATGGCCATTGAAAAAGGCTTTGAAGAAGAAATTACTTATTATGCTCGAGCATACAACTATTTAGGGCTAGATGAATGTGATCAAGCCATTCCCTTTTTTGAAAAACATCTGGAAATCAATGTGGATGATGTTCAATCGTGGTGTGAAATGGGAAACTGCTTAAATTCCCTCTCAAAATTTGAAGATGCCTTAAAGTCTGCAAATAAAGCTATTGAAATGGATCCGGATTACTATTTGCCTTATTCCTACCAGGGAGTATCCTGGATGGGGCTGGAAGATAATGAAAAAGCATTAAAGTGTTTTCAAAAGGCCTTGGAACTAAATCCTGGTGATGAAATTTCTATTTTAAATATGGAGAAAATTTTAAAAAAATAGAATAAATTAATGAGATTTAAATATTTCAGGACACCCTATCCTTTTTTATCTATTAAAATATTTAATTAAATAATTCTCTATTCTTATTTTTTGTTGATAACTATTTTAATAGTATTTAATAGAAATTAAATTCATATCGTGGGGTTATTTTAATTAATTGTAATTTTAGATGAACTTGATTACTTAATATATTAATTTATTTATATCATTATAAGTTTTAATATAATAAAATAGAGACCTTACTATTATCTTATTTTGCTGAAACTTTATTTTCAAACCAGTGAAATTTACACTTTTTATTTCAAAAATATCATTTACACATAAAATTTACCATATAATCATAAGGAGAAATAAATTGACCAATAATCAAGCTAAAAAACTTTATCAAAAGGGAATAGAATTATTAACCTATGGAAAGCCCCAGGAGGCCATGAATTATTTCCGTGAAGCTGTAGATGCAGATCCTTTCTGTATGGAGGCCCAACTGGAACTGGGATACATTTTAGGAACTATGGAAATCTATGAAGAGGCCTTAAAATCATTTAACAATGCTTTAAAAATACAAAACTCATTTCCCGGCCTATTTGGTCAGGGACTTTCCCTTTTCTTATTAGAAGATTATGAAAAATCTCTAGATTCATTTTTACAGGCCCTGGAGATTGGGGAAAATGAGGATATCTGGTACTATAAGGGCGATTGCCACCTTATTTTAGGGGATTATGAAAACGCAGTTAATTCTTTTGAAATCTCTCTTTCCATGGATCCTGACTTTGTTGAGGCATGGAATGACTTGGGTGTGGCCTATAGCATAATGGGACAGGATGAACGGGCCATAGAATGCTTTGAACAGGTATTGGGGATTGATAATTACTATGAAACAGCTATTTATAATCTAGGTTCCACTCTAGCTGATAGTGGTAATTATGAGGATGCTTTGGGATATTTAAACCGGACCATAGAAATCGATCCAGAAAACTTCAAGGCACTCTTTTACAAGGGTAATGTTCTTTACTTCCTGGAGAAAGAAGAAGAAGCAGTAGAATACTTTAAAAAAGCTCTTAAAATAGACAATGAACAGAAAGAATTGTGGAATTATTTGGGCTATGTACAGTTTAGCCTGGGTCAAAATCACGAAGCCCTTGAATCATTAAAAGAGGCCATTAAATTGAATAATGATTATTCGGCACCTTATTTAAATCTGGGAAATGTTTACCTGGATTTGGGTAAAGATGATCTGGCCTTAGAATCCTTTGAAAAAGTCCTGGAAATTGAACCAGATAATGAGGAAGCACTTTTTTATAAAGACAGCTTAAAAGATGATTGGGATTAAGTAATAGTCCAATTTTTTACTAAAGTACCTAAAAAGAAACGATTGGAATTAAATAATAACAATAATCTAATTTAAATAAAATTTAAATAATATTAATCAATTTAAGAGGAGATATCTTGTCAGATAAGTCTAAAACATTCTTTGAAGAAGGAAAAAAATATTCAGAATCAGAAAATCATGAAGAAGCAATTAAATCATTTCAAAAATCCATAGAAATTGATCCTGATTTTCAAGAGGCCTACAGTGAACTGGGGTATGCGCTAGGCAATGTCGAAAAATATGATGAAGCACTGAAATCATTTGAGAAGGCTTTAAAAATTCAGAACACCGCTTCTGCTCTTTATGGTCAGGGCTTGACCTTGTATTACATAGAAAATTTTCCTTTAGCTATCGAATCCTTTGAAAAGGCTTTAAAAATAGATGAAAGTGAATGGGCAAATTATTATCTCTCTCGCTGCTACTTTAACCTGGGAGAATATGAAACCGCACTTGAATACCTGAATAAGGCACTAAATATCAGCAATGATTTCTTGGAAGCCTGGAATGATAAAGGAGTTATTTACAGCATTCTCCAGAACGATCAAGATGCCTTAAAATCATTTGAAGAAGTTTTAAGAATTGATAACACTTATTTACCAGCTATTTATAATTTAGGAACTACTCTGGCGGATATGGGTCGATATGATGAGTCCCTGAAATGCCTGAACCGCTTAATTGAAGTGGATGGGAACAATTACAAAGCTCATTTCTACCGGGCCAATGTTTTATTCCTCATGCAAAAAGGTGAAGAAGCTTTGGAATCATTTAAAAAAGCTATTGAACTGGATAGTGAACAACCCGAGGCCTGGAATTATCAGGGATGTGTTCTGGCCAGTATGGGAAATAACGATGATGCCATAGAATCATTGGAAAAGGCCATAGCTCTTTATCCAGAATACGAAGCTGCTTATATGAATTTGGGAGTGGTTTATAAAGGTTCTGAAAATGAAGAAGAAGCATTAAAATGTTTTGAGAAGGCCTTAGAAATTTCACCAGATAATGAAGATGCTTTGAGGGAAATAGGGGAATTAAAAGACAATTAATTTAATTAAATTTTTTTCTTTAATCTTTTTTTTCAATAAGAATATTAAATACATCTTTTTTTAGAGAAAGCTCTTTTTATTGTTTTATTTTTATCATAGATTTCTACTTCAATTTTTTGATGATAACTCATTTGTTTTTTATCAAAATTACTTTGTTGATAAACAAATTTTATAATCTTCTTTAATTAATATAATATGGGGTGAAAATTATGATTATAGCAGTATCAGACTTGCACTTGGGATATGAAAAAGCAGACAAAGAAGATTTTTTAAACTTTTTAGATGGTTATAATCCCGGAGAAATAAGTCGCTTAGTTTTAGTGGGGGATGTTTTTGACTTTTGGAGAGAGGACAATATTAACATAATTAAAAATAATAAGGAAATACTCTCTAAAATCTCTTCTCTTAATATTCAGGAAGTAAATTACATTATTGGAAATCACGATTATTATCTCTATTCTCTGGCTCAGAGATATGGAATTCAGGATGGGAACCAGTACTTTTACGGCCCGTTTGTAGTTTCTAAATCCCTTCGATTGGAAGATGGAGGCGAAAACTTCTATTTTATTCATGGATATGAATTAGAAGTCTTTTCTTTTTCTGAAGTTATGAGTATTGATATTTATGAGACCTTTTCTAAGAATATGGGTCTAAGCGGGGACTTAAGTGGTAAAGCATCCAGTGAATTGTGGGATGTTATTCAAGCAGGCAGCAGTATCTCTGGAAAGGTTAAAGATCTCCTGGAAAAAGTCCCGGAAATTCTTTTAAAACATCCCTCTAACTCAGAAAGGAATGTGGAAAAACTATGGGATCTGGCTAATTCAAAGGCAGCGCGCTGTATGTATTTGGGAATGGATCCAGAAGAAAAGCTAATTTTTGGACACACACATAAACCCTGTATTTCCAATGATGTGGTGAATACTGGGGCCTGGATGGATGGTAAAAATAGCTATTTAGAGATTTTGGATGGTAAAATGGCCCTTAAAAATTTTCCAGGTGATGCGGAAATTTCTTCTTGCCCACCTACAGAATAAATTAATTTTATTTTTTGGGAAAATATATTTTTAGAAAGATTAACACTTACTATTACAAATTTACTATTCTTTGAGAAAACCACTTATAACTACTATTTCTTCAAAGAAAAATCGTTCGCTGGCACTTATTTCTACTTTAAAACCCATATTTTCCAATTTTTGACAAGTTTTTTCATTATTAGAAAGGGAAGACTGTACCAGCTGTACTATTCCTTTATTATTTAAGTAATTTCTAACTTCATTTAAAAAGAGATCAATCACCCGCCGTCCATCTACGCCACCGTCCCAGGCAGCATCCAACTCATCACCTATAATTTCATCTTCTGTACTAGGTAGATATGGAGTATTAAATAAGATTAGGTCGAACTTTTCACCTTGCACCGGTTGAAAAAGATCTCCCTGGCGAATATCCATATTTTCTACCTCATTAAGCAAAGCATTGGTCTGGGCACATTTTATGGCATGGGGATTAATATCGGTGGCCACTACTTTAGAAGCGGTTTTAGAAGCATTCAATGCCACTAGGCCAGTTCCAGTCCCTATTTCTAATACAAGATCTCTTTTATGTACTATTAAATTGTCAACTAGAAGAAATGTATCTTCTGCTGGGGCATAAACCTGTTTGCAGGTTTCAAATTTTACATGGTTATAGTCTGGCATTTTAAATTCTCACAATTGGCCTGGAATTAAATAGACTTAAATATATGTATCAAAATTCTAATTCCATTTCAAATCCTTCTTTAGCAGCAGGAAGGCAATCTAAAATACTTCCCAGTCCGGATAAGTGAAGATTTAATGCTACAGCACCCTTTACTTCTTCCCAGCTAGCACCCATTTTTCGGGCCATGGCTGTGTGGATTTTAACTCCATCGAGGTTTTTATGTGCAGTTTGTATGGCAATATTCACTAGTTGCTTGGTTTTAGGATCAAGACCTGGAAGATCTTTTTGAGCCTTAACTAACTGGTTGAAATTTTCAAATAAAGATGGTAGTTCTTCTTTAAAAAGTTGATAGGAATTTTCACTCATGTACTTATCTCCGCTATTCTGAACTATTAATGAATAAAAATGGTTATTATTTCATTTATTTAATAATTCTTTTAAGTTCGTAGATATTTCTAAAATCTTCTCGGGAGATAATTTAAAAACTCTTTCTTCTAGAAAATTATTTTCCATTTTAGAATCTAATTCACCTAAAATTTCTTTAACTTCTTCCTTTTTAAAATTCCCTATTTCATGGAAAGACTCTCTCAGAGATTTAGAAGATTTCTTTCTACGGTGCTGGAATAGGGCCCGACAAACAGAAGCAAAAAAGTCATCTGTTTCTATATTTTTCAGAGGTATCATTTTTACCACGGCAGAATCCACTTTTGGTGGGGGTACAAATGATTGGGCCGAGACATTATCCACTATTTTCACCTGGGCCTTAAAATGCATCATTACTGATAAGCGGGAATAATGCTTACTTCCCACCGGTGCATTCATGCGCTGAGCAAACTCCTTTTGATACATTAAAACTGCCAGATCAAAATCATACTCTAAAAACTTGAAAGTAATGGGGGATGAGATTTGATAAGGCAAATTAGAAACAATTTTATTAAAATAGGGAAAATCAACTTTTAAAGCATCTGCTTCCATAACTTCTACATTTGCCAAGCCTTCTTCTTCCACGCGCTCTTTTAATATGCGCGCTATTCTAGGATCCTGTTCAATGCCCACTACTTTTTTGGCCTGCTTGGCCATAGGAATAGTTAAAGTCCCAATACCCGGGCCTATTTCCAGCACAACATCATTAGAATTTAAACTGGCAAAATTAAGTATCTTTTTTCTTTTAAAATCGTCAATAAGATAGTTTTGACCTAATTTTCGATTTAAACGGATTTCATGTTGCTGTAAAACCTGTTTAGTTTCTTGGGCCAGAGAAATAGTCCCTGATCCGTTTTCATTAAGGGACATTTTTTATCTTCCAATTAGCATTTAAAATTTAAAATTTAGAATATTGTGGAATATATTATAATTATTAAAATAAAATTTAATCTGAAATAATTTAAAATATAAATTAAAATAAAAAAATAATTTAGATTTGCTTTCGCCTGGTTGGGGGTCTAGTGAACAATATATATTTTTTTTTCCCTCTAGTGGCGGGTTCAGCATCAAGTTCAATAAGAACCCTTTTTACCAGAAGTTTAGTAGGATCAGATAGCATGGGAACCCTACTTTTAATATCATCAAAGCTTTCAAAAGGTTTATCTTCCCGAGCCTTAATAATATCCCACATGTGCTTTTTACCAATACCAGGTAACAGTTCTAACTGGTGAAGTCGAGTGCTTATGGGTCCTGAGTCATTGAAAAAATGGACGTATTTTTCTTCTTCAGCGTGTATAATCTCTTCGATGACGTATTGCAATTCCACACGGGAGGTTGCAGTTAAATCTTCATGCTTTAATCTGCGATTCACACGGGAAACTTTTTCTCTTTTACCAGAACCGATATAAACATCTTCATGAATTTCTATATCTTCATCAGGTTTAGGAGAAAGTTCTAGAAGAGTAAATTCTGTCTTGCCTATGGCCTGGGCCACGGGTTTTCTTTTAAATGTCGAATGACCTTCCCGGATATAACCCAGGGGTAGATAATCAAGAATAATCGCGTAATCTTCCATGGCAATCACAACTGCAAAGGGGTTATTTAGTTCTTTATAAAAAGAACGAGGACCAAAAACTGATTGTTATTTAGTCAATTATTCAGTCCGGTATTTTTCAACTATTTTCAGGATTTGCTCAAGATCCTCACTTTTAATAGGGACCCTTTCTTTGGCAAAAAGTAATCTAAGGTCTGCCAGGTCTTCAGGCAACATATCAGTTATTTTAATAGCATATTTCTTCTTGACCACTTCTTCTAATTCTCCGATTAGTTTATTAGATTCTTCTAATTCTAATTTGGAGAATTTGATTACATGATCTAGACTAATGTTCTGCTCGTAATTGAGCTCATGCTCCTGGGCAAATCCTTCTAATATATCTTTGACCTCGGCAACGGAGATCGGTTCGGTCTCCAAAACCTTTTTCCCTATCATGGGAATCACTCTTGTATTTTCAAGTGTTCTGGTCGCACAATAAGTTTTTTAGCCTTGTTACCATCGTTTAAAGAGACGATGTAAGCTCTTCCTCGACTTTCCACTACTTTAGCGGTTTTGCCGTGGAATCTTGGGTGTGGTTGACCTTTTTGAACGCTTGGGTCGATAATGATGTGGACTAAATCGTCTGCATCAAATCTTTGAATCTTTTTAGTTATAGGGTTGGATCGCCCTGGTCTTTTAGTTAATTGAAGTTTATGTCTTGTTTTGCTTCTAAAACCTCTTGATCTTTGCACCATAATTTAAAACCTCCATAATGGCCTAAGGCCGGTAAACATTAATAAAATTGTGATAACAGCAGATATCACTAAATAGGCTGCTTATGTTTCTCAAATTTGCATAATTACTATTAATAATTAGAGAAAATCCAGATAATCAAATTATTTAATTTTGTAAATTATCATCCATACCTATTAGAATAGGATATTTATTCTTGTTACTAATATATTTTCCCCTTGATCAATAAATGTAACTTTTTCAGATACCTACTTCCAGCACATCCAGCTCGGTACAATTGGCAGGGGTTCCCAAAACCTGGCTTACATTGGGTTGGGTTCTTTCTTCATCTCCAGAAATTAATTCTTTAATATAAAGCCCGCCCTGACCTTTTATAATTAATTTAATGGTTTTGGAATCAATAATTTCGTATTGGATATCCATAACTTCTCTCTCGCGAATTTTATCTGCTCTACGGTGTGAAACTCTAATTGGGGTGCGTTGTTTGATTAAAGTAAGGGTTTTGAGACTTTTAAGATCATCTTCTGTTACTTCATCCTCTAATTCAACCAGGGCCTGATAAATTTTATAGGTATCTGGGGAAGAAGTCTTAATTTCAGCTTTCCGAGATCTAACAGAATATTTAAGATCTAAAACCTCTACTTTACCCTCATTAATTTCATTAATTTCTTTTTGGAGAATATCAAGATTTAAAACCCTTCTGCGCGGTTCTTTTATTTCTAATACAAATGGACGTCCAGTTCCAAGCATTCTAACATCAATATCTTCTCTTCCAGCACCATGGAATTTGGATTCTTTGCTATGACTCATTTTATGCGCTGGCTCAGAAATTAGTTCTTCCACAGTTTCTAAATACAGCTTACCTGTGAAATTACATCCTTCGCATCCTTTACCTCTGCATTTTCGGCATGGCCACTTAGTTTGTGGTATTCCACGGATTAATTTTTTATATCTTCCCTCTAAAAATAGTGGATTTATTTGAATGCGGATTTTAGGTTCTTCTTGACGGAAATCTGCATTTATAACTATTTGAGGATTATCAAAATCAACTTCGGTGTTTAAACGTTCTTCCAGAATTTTTCCCAGCTCACGGTTGATTTCTCGTTTTATACTTTCAACATCTAAGTTTAGGCAATTATTTAATTCTTCATCCTTTTTTATAAGTTCAGAATCCACTTTGCTTCCCACTAAAAAGCTGAAATATTCAAGATCAAGGCTTTTTATTTTGTTTTCAACTTCATCTGCAGCAATTTCCAGCTTTTGAAATAAATCTCCACATATAACGCATGGATTAGTTGAGTTGAATTCCTCTCCTTCCTGAGACATTATTTCTCTAACTTCCATACCTCTTAGAGGATTTCCGGGCCCTTCTAGATCATTAGAAAATTTACGACCTAAGCAGTGGTTGCATATATCTCCTTCAGTTTTTTCTTTGATTTTTTGAGCTTTTTCTTTTATATAGGGGTCCATTTAATTCAACCTGTAATCTTTATAAACTATCTAATAAACTATTTTTAAATAAAATTATTAAATTGATTCTTTATAAATCGACAATTGAACAATTTAATTTTTAAGAATTAGGATAAAAATGAAATTTTTAATTTAAATTATTCAATTTAATTAAAAACAAATCTAATTAATGAGTTTAACTCATTAGCTTTTTCTTAATGACTTATTTATCGAGCCATTTAACGCATAAATTGTCTCATGAGCTGCCCCATAGGCCCACTCATTTTACGTTTTCCAAATCCTTTCATGGCTTTTTTAGTGACGTTATAATATTTTAAAAGTTCCTTAACGTCTTCATTTTTCATTCCAGATCCTCGAGCAATTCTTTTTATCCGGGACTGCTTTATTTCAGTAGGATGCTCCATTTCATAATTGGTCATGGAATTCATAATGATTTTATATTTATCAATTTTATCTTCGGTCATTTGAGATGCATTTTTAGGCAGTTTTCCCATTCCGGGCATCATATTCATGATTTGGTTCATAGGCCCCATTTTTCCCATCATATCAAACTGGGATTGCATTTCTTTAAGGGTAAATTTTCCAGAAAGCATGGCATCCATGGTTTCGGCAGCCATATCTTCATCGGCCACTTCTTCAGCCTTTTCCAGAAGGGTTTTAATGTCTCCCATTCCTAAAAGACGTGAAATGAATCTTTCAGGATCAAAGGCCTCAAAGTCATCGATTAGCTCTCCAGTACCAATGAACTTAATTGGTGCTCCAATTTCTGCCACAGCAGATAAAGCACCTCCTCCTTTAGCAGACCCATCAAGTTTGGTTACTATTATAGATCCCACCTTTGCTGTTTGAGAGAATGCCTGGGCCTGATCCTTGGCCTGTTGACCTATAGTTCCATCAATAACTAAAATGGCTTCATCTGGATCAACCACCGAAGATATTTCCAACATTTCATCTAAAAGATCTTTTTCTTCCTTGTGACGACCGGCAGTATCAAATATAATTAGGCTCTGATTTTTAAACTTTTCTAGACCTTTTTTAGCTAAATCAAGAGCGTCTTTGTTATCAGGATCTCCATATAGGGGTACGTTCATTTCTTCAGTTAATTGCCTTAGCTGTTCATAGGCGGCGGGTCTCCAGGTGTCGGTACAGACAATAGCTGGATTGAATCCTTTTTTCTGAAGATATCGGGTTAATTTACCAATGGTAGTAGTTTTACCACTTCCCTGAAGCCCTAAAAATAGTATTTTAAATGGTTTTTTATCTATTTCTATTTCTTCGGCTTTTTCTCCCAGTAGATTGACCAGTTCTTCATATACTATGGTTACTATATGTTCTTTAGGAGTTATGCCCTTGGGAGGTTCTTCTTTTAATGCCCTTTCTTCTATTGATTTGGATAATTTTAAAACAAGTTTAATATTAACGTCAGATTGGATTAAAGCCCGTTGAATTTCTTTAACAACTTCTTTAACCATTTCTTCGTCAATAATTGACATTCCTGCCAGTTTTTTCATTGTATTGGTAAGGTTCTTACCTAAATTGCCTAACATCTACTCACCTGATGTGAAATGATTTTGTAAATAAAATCAATTGAATTTTAAATAAATATAATATGAAATAATAATTATTTTAATCATTTCTTAAATCATATCATTTATATGTTATTTTGAGAATCATTTAATCTAATATTTTAATATCATAACTTTTGTGTTATTTATATCATATCATGGATTTATAATAGATTTTAATTATATCTATTTAATTATAAATTCATTAGTATATTAATAATATATAAGAATTGTTTAAAATTAGTTTATTAAATAATTTATACTATCAAATCTAATGAATTATTAATATATTTATATTTATAAAATTCAAAAAAATTAATTAATAATCCATTAATTAAAATCTCATTTAACTTTATTTTAATCAAAAAATTATTATTATTTATTTAATTCAATAATTTAGGTGTTTCTAGTGCTTGAAAAACTGAAAAAAACTTTAGAAGAATCTCCAATTATAAAAAAAGGAGAATATAATTATTTTGTTCACCCAGTAACTGATGGAATTCCACTTACCCAACCCGAAGTACTAAAAGAGATTGCAGTGGCGATAAAAAATCACTTCTGTACTGATGTGGATAAAATTGTCTGTATTGAGGCTATGGGTATTCACTTAGCCACGGCCCTATCTCTAGAGACGGGCATTCCATTTGTAGTAGTTAGAAAACGCCAATATGGACTTCCAGGAGAGGTTGCAGTCCATCAAACAACAGGATATAGTCAGGGAGAGCTTTTCATTAATGGTATCAATTCGGGTGATAAGGTACTGATTATAGATGATGTGGTAAGTACTGGTGGAACTATGATTGCTGTTTTACAAGCTTTAAAAAATATGGGTGTGGAAATAGCAGAAGTAGTAGCGGTTATTGAGAAGGGTGAAGGCAAAAAAATAGTTGAAAAAGAAACAGGGCTCAAATTAAAAGCTTTAATTAAGGTAGATGTGATTGATAATAAGGTTACTGCGGAACCTATTCTTAAGTAGTGAGTTAATGTCGGTGTCATGCTGAAAATTATTTAAATTTTTATCTTACTGCAACTTCTAAGAAATCTTCAATATACTTAAAATAGTAGATTAATTACTAAAAATATTAATTCAAAGATTAATTCAATATTAAATTCAAATTTTAAGCTGGTAAATTATATGTCTATGTATGATCTAGATCTTGAAAAAGTTATAAAGAAAATTAAGGATATTAATGCATCTGTAGTGGGATTGCAGTTTCCAGATGGCCTTAAAATTCACGCTGCTAAAGTAGCTGAACAACTAGAATTAGAAACCGGGGCCACTGTTATAATCTCTGCAGATCCATGTTTTGGGGCTTGTGATACTGCAGACCGGAAAATGGCAGATTTAGTTGATATACTAATTCATTATGGTCACACTGCACTTCCTTTGGATTATCCGGTACCAGTGATGTTTATTGAGGCTTATTCTCAAGTAGATGTGAACGAGGCACTGGAAAAATCTTTAGAACTCCTTCAGGGATATCATAAAATTGCCCTAGCCACCACTACTCAGCATTTACATCTTTTAGAAGATACAAAACACTTCTTAGAAGCAAATGGCAAAGAAGTGATGCTAGAATCAGGTTCCAGTACCAGAATAGGCCAAGTTTTAGGATGCAATTTTTCTGCTATAAAGAATTTGGATGTTGATGCCTATTTTTACGTGGGGAGCGGAAATTTTCATCCCTTAGGCATTAAATTATTCACTCACAAACCAGTAGTTATTGCGGATCCTTACCGAGGAGAGGCAAGGGACATAGAAAAATTTGCAGATAGAATTTTAAGGATTCGCTTTGCCAGAATTACCAAGGCTCGTGAAGCAAAAAAATGGGGAATTTTGGTCTCTTCCAAGGAAGGCCAGTACCGCATGGTCCTGGCTCGTAAAATAAAACAGAATCTTGAAAATGAAGGGAAAGAGGCTTTTTTGATAATGATGGAAAACATATCACCTGATTTACTATTGCCTTTTTTAGATTTAGATGCCTTTGTAGCGACGGCCTGTCCTAGAATAGCTATTGATGATTCTCAAATGTATAAAAAACCTTTATTAACTCCTCAAGAGTTAGAAATAGTTCTTGATAAACGGGAATGGGATAATTATCAGTTAGATGAAATATATTTTGGGGAAGAATAAAAATTTAGAATATAAACTCATAATGTTTCACAAAAAATAAATTAACAACAACTCATATATAATAGAAAAATTAACATTATTATATTCTAAAATGTTTTTACTTAATTTAAAATCACATTATAAAATCATTTTCAGATCACTAATTTTTCAAAAGAGGTGAATGGATGAAGGCTAAATCTGGAGATTTTGTTTTGCCCGGGGATTTACTGGGTGTTAGTGAGGAATTTGTTCCATCAGAAGGAGCATATGATGATAATGGATATATAAAGGCTATGGTCGTGGGGACCGTTTCCCTAGATGATAAAAATAAACGCATATTTGTGCATCCTCAAGCGGGTGCTCCTCCAGTATTAAACAAAAATACAACAATTATAGGCCAAATACTAGAAGTTCGAGGCCAAAGAGCGCTGGTTAAAATCCATTTTATTAAAGACAACCCTAGAAAACTGGTGGCTTCTTTTGTTGGAGGAATACACGTTTCTCAGGCGGATAAAGGATATTTGGCTAAATTAACAGATGCTTTTCATATAGGTGACCTTATAGAAGCCAGAATAACTAAAGTGGTAGGTTTAGACAATATTGACCTTAAAACCTCTCAGAAAGATTTGGGAGTGTTAAAGGCTATGTGTACCCGATGCCGACATTTCATGAAACAAACTGGTAAAAATGAAGTAACCTGTCCTAACTGTGATAATAAAGAGAAAAGAAAAATTTCGGTAAATTACCAGGTTTGAAAAGGTATTCTAATGAAATCATTTTAATCTATTAAACATAATTAAACCTATTTAACTAGATTAAAACCACTTTTAATTATTAAAATTTATAATTAATTCAATAAACTTAAAAATATAAACTTAAACTGATAATCAAATTTTAATGAGGTATAACATGGAAATTATTACTAGTAAAAGATATGAATTGGAAATACTTGCTGAAGGAGAGACTCACACCCTCTGTAATGCACTTAGAAGAATTTTAATGGAAGATGAAGATGTTAAATCAACGGCTTATGCCATTGATCACCCAATTGTGGGAGAACCTAAAATATATGTAAAGGCCAAAAGTCCTAAAAAATCTCTCAAAGTCGCTTCAGAAACTTTAAAAGAAAGATGCGCAGAATTCAAGGGCCTTTTAGAAACAATTGAATAAGTTAGCTATTAAGTGGATTATAATGAATTAAATTGATTAATAGATTTTAATATTTCATTATTATTAATCCTGAAATTAATCAATTAGTATCAAATAACTTACCATTTTACAAATAATTTTTTTCTAAGTTCTATTTTTAACTTTTAACACTTATTTTCACTAATGAATTAGTATAAGATTAATGATATGAAGAATTTTCATGAAAAATAAGAAATTCCGAACTATTAAGTCTGAAATAAGAATTTTAGGCATTGATGATGCCCCATTTACTCCTCATAAGGAAGGTAATGTTCTACTGGTGGGAACCTTTTTCCGGGGAGGGTCATGGTTAGATGGAGTCTTGACTACCTATGTCCAAATTGATGGAACTGACTCTACAGAACAGATAGTGAAAATGGTCAATGATTCTCGGTATAATGGCCAATTAGGTGTTATTATGCTGGACGGAATTACTTTTGGCGGTTTTAATGTGGTTGATATTACTCAAATATTTGAAAAAACTACAGTTCCGGTTGTTGTGGCCATGAGAAGATATCCTGATTTTGAAAAAATAGAAAAAGCTCTTCAAAACTTCTCAGATGGGGAAGAAAGATGGAAAAATGTAAAAAAAGCAGGGCCAATACATCAAGTTGATGATTCAGGAAGTTTATTCATTCAAATTTGCGGAATAGAATTATCTGATGCATTGGAAATAGTGAGGCTGTCCACTACTCATAGTAACTTACCCGAGCCTATTAGAACGGCCCATATAATTGCTGCTGGAGTAGAAACTGGAGAATCTTATGGTAATGCGTGATAGGACCAATATTAAACCGACTCGAAATAAATGACTCGAAATTAAATTATTAGAAATTTATACTATATTATCAAATTTAATCATTTATTAATCAGTCTTTTGGTCGGAAGTGATATTATTAATACTCAGACTCCTAAAACCCCTTTTTTAACGGTAGATATTATCATCATGTCTCCTAAGGATACTATTGTACTTATAAAAAGAAAATACGATCCATATAAATCTTACTGGGCGCTCCCAGGGGGATTTGTAGAGATTGGTGAATCTGTTGAGCAGGCTGCTGTAAGGGAGGCTTGGGAAGAAACGGGTTTAAATGTTGAACTTGTAGAACTAGTTGGTGTTTACTCTAATCCTGATCGAGATCCTCGAGGACACACGGTAACGATTGTTTATATTGCCCAAACAGTTTTTGGGAACTTGAAAGCAGATAGTGATGCTGAGGATGCTTTTGAATTTACTAAAGATGAAATTAGTGATTTAAAACTTGCATTTGACCATAAAACCATTTTAAAAAATGCTTTAAATATTCTAAATAAAAGAAGTTAAAAAATCAAATCAGAAATTATATATCTTAGATTTTAAAAATATTAGAAGATAATTGAATAAAATTTATTTAAAAAATAAAAACTATTAATAAGAACCAGTAATAGAATCATAAAATCAATTAAAATTATTCAAAATTAGACTATATGCTTTAACTGATAAAATTAATTGATTTAAACATTTAATTTCATACTAATAGTTAAATCTAATAAATTATCAATCTTACTTTGTAAGGAGGACTTATATGGAGTTTTGCCCTAAATGCGGAGCTATGATGTTTCCTAAAGACAACAGTTTCCAGTGTAAATGTGGTTATCAAAAAGAGATTACCAAAGATCTGGCTAGTCAATACGATGTATCTGAAAAAATAGACCCTAAAGACACGGTTATATTCACCGGTGATGATATAAACACCCTTCCAACTACTCGTGCTGAATGCCCCAAATGTAAAAATATGGAGGCATTTTGGTGGCTTCAACAGACCAGAAGGGCGGATGAAGCTGAAACTCGATTTTTAAGATGCTCAGCTTGCAAACACACTTGGAGAGAATACGACTAATGGAGCATTAATATGAAAGAATCAAAGTCTGAAAAGTCATCATCTGAAGAAAAAAATACACTATCTATTTTTAATTTAGCTAAAAAAGCATTAAAAAATTTAGATCCTAATGTTGAAAATCTTGATGATTCAAAAAATCATTCTAATGATTCTAAAGATTCTAATGATTCTTCCAAATCCGAAAATGAATCTAAAAAATCTTCCACTGAAACTTCTCTACCCCATAAAGATGGAAAAAGTTCAAAATCTTCTAAAAATAAAAATAATTCGATAGATTCTAAAGAATCTGTAGCTGCTAATGATTCTAAAAGCAGTTTTTCAGGAATTAGTGCTAAATTTAATCAATTTAAAACATCTATTCAAGGAGACCGGCAAAAATTATTTACTATGATCGGATTAGCAGTAGCAGTTATCCTGATATTGTTGGGGATATCTTTTTTATTTGGAACTTCTGATAAAGTTTCTGACAATGTAGTATTTGGGGAAAAATCTGTAACTTCCGCTTTTTTTGTTATAATTGGATTATTAATAATTGCGGGAATTTATGCACCTAAAATTATTGGAAAAACCTCTTTTGATAACATTTATCAGGAAATGAAAGGAGTTGAAGATAATTCTTCTAAAAAAGATGTAGATGATTCCAAAGATGATGATTTGAATAATAATCATTCATTAAAAGAATCTCCATCAAAAGAATCTGAAAATGAAAAGCTAATTGACCAGGATTCACTTGAAAATGAAGAATTATCACAAATCCCCGAGAAAGAAAAATAACAATAAATAGAATTTTTTAGCTTCATTTGATTAAGTTTCGATTATTGGACTAAAATATTGCTTAATTTATAATAAATATCAGAATACTATCAGATTATAAATAACTTTTTCCAATTCATTAAATTTAGATATTTAATAAAATAGATAAATATTAATTATATATACTTAGATAGTGATTATAGATTATATATAATACTTAAGGGATTGTTAGTGAACTATTTAGTTCATCCTATGCTAAATTTATAATTAATGGAGGATGAAAATGTTTAAAGCAGAGTTAAGTGACCCCAATATACTGAAAACCAGTTTCGATGCAATTTCTTCCATTGTAGACGAAGTACAAATACAGACTGACAGTGAAGGTTTGCGTCTGGATGCTCTAGACCGTAGTCACATCACATTCGTTCATTTGGAACTGAAATCCAGTCTATTTGATGAGTATGTCTGTGATGAACCTGAAAAAATCAATGTAGATACTGAAGAACTGATGAAAGTCTTGAAACGATCTAAAGGCGATGATAGAGTTTACATGTCATTAGATGAGGGTAATTTTATTATAACCTTTGAAGGGGAAGCTAAAAGAAGATTTAAAATCAGACTTATTGATATTGAATATGAAGCTCCAAGTCCTCCAAACTTAGAGTATCCTACTGAGTTCGAGGTTCCATTTAGTCTGCTTAAAGATTCTATACAAGATATAGATATTTTCTCGGATAAAATCGCTATGAGTGTGGACGGGGATAGATTTGCCGCATCTGCTGAGGGTGAGTTTGGGGATGCTAATATTGAATATTTGCATGGTGAAAAGATAGAAACTAGTGCCCGTTCAGTATTTTCCCTGGAAAAGATCAAGGAAATGCTTAAGGCTGACAAATTTTCAGATATTGCCACTATAAGTCTGGGAGATGACATGCCTTTAAATCTTAAACTCAGAATGGTTTCTGATGAAGGTGAATTAAGCTTTTTATTGGCTCCTAGAATTGAAGCAGAAGACTAAACTACCTTTTTTTATTTAACATTTCATTTTTTTGAAATAAATTTAAGAGAGGATTTAAGCGAGGAATAGGGTTGGACGAGTTTTTCCAGAAACTAAGGAAAATACAGAAGAAAGAGCGCAATGAAGGTGGCCTTGCTCGGGTTGGTGAGGACTTTTATAAAAGAATTCACCGCTATTTAGAAGAATTAATGGATACCGTAGGAAATGATCCATTTGCTAAAGAGCAATATCTTTTAAGAGATACTCAGAGAATAGCCACTGAAATCTGTGAAAGAAGAGAACACAAGATCACTGATAGCGCTGTAATGAATATTCAAAGGTCATATCATTTATTTAAGGGAAAACCTCAATTTGATTTGCAAGATACAACTCCTTTAAATCTTACTCCTGAAGAAGAAAAGCTCTATTTTTCTTTAATAGATACTTTAAAAGGTTATAGAGGCAGGATAATACCTTCTCTAGATGTTCTTGATGATCCACAAATTGTTCCTAACAATTTGATTGCCCCCGAACAAATAGATGCATCTAATGAAGATTCATCAAAAATATCTGTTTCAAAAACAAATTCGACTTCAAAATCTTTAAAACCAGAAGATACTTTAACCAATCAAAATAGTGAAAATATTGGTGTTGAATCTTTTAATGAAGAAGGCATAGCTGAGTTTGTTCCTCCGGTGAGGCCAGAGGACTTATCTAAAAGTAAATCAAAAACTGAAAAATCAGGTATGGATTTAAAAACGGTGGTTATATTTGATGAGCTACCGTCAATTTTAGGGGTAGATCAAAAGGTTTATGGGCCTTTCTGCCCACAAGATGTTGTTAAAATGCCTGAAATTAATGCCCAAATATTTATAAAGGCCCGAAAAGGAAGATATATTAAGTCTTAATTGATGAATATAATTTAAATAATATTTAATTGCCATATTAGATTTAATTTCATTTTGGATGCAATCCTAGTTGTTTTCTTAATGATGGCTTTTGATGTATTTTTAACATTTAAAACTCATTTTTAGAACTTATTTTTTGGGAAATGATTTTTTAAATTCATTCATCCAAACATATAAATAGGCATTCCAATGATAAACACATAATATATCTTTTCTACCCCAAGATGGGGATAGCAATTATTATGATTCAGATCAAATATTTTATTATAATATTTATGATATGGATTACTTTTACAATAGAGGTGATTATATGAAAATGCCTAAAGAAAGGAGAACTTACTGCCCGAGCTGTAAGAAACATACCGTTCACGAAGTATTCGAATCAAAAAGAAGGAAAGCTAGCGAGCTAAAATGGGGACAAAGACAGTTCCGAAGAGTTACTGCGGGTTACCGAGGTTACCCAAGGCCACTTCCATCAGGAAACAAACCCATAAAAAAACTGGACTTAAGACTTAAATGCAAAGAATGCGGTAAAGCCCACATTCAGAAAAAGTCCTTTAGAAACGGGAAAATAGAATTTGTAGCCTAGAGGTGTTATAATGGCGGCATTCCAAAATACAAAAGGTAACTTCCTAAAGGTAAAATGTATGGATTGTGGAAACCAGCAAGTGGTCTTTGATCGTGCTGCTTCCGTAGTACAGTGCATTATCTGTGGTAAAACCCTGGTAAAACCAAAGGGTGGAAAATCTCAGATTACCTCCCAAATAGTTGAAGTTTTAGATTAAATTTTTTTTTAAATTATTTTTAATTTTATTTTAAGGATTTTAGGTGTTTTTCATGGTAAGAAGAAAAAATCAATGGCCTGATGAGGGCGAACTAGTAGTAGGAACTGTACATAAGGTTTTAAACTACGGTGCCTTTGCCAGCCTGGAAGAGTACCAGGGTAAAGAGGCGTTTATTCATATTTCTGAGGTTTCCTCTGGTTGGGTAAAAAATATCCGGGATTATGTAAGAGAAAACCAGAAAATTGTTGCTCGTGTACTAAGAGTTAACCCTAAGAAAGGCCACGTGGATGTATCCATGAAGCGTATTAGGGAAGACCAGAGAACCAAAAAAATCCAGTCCTGGAAAATCGAACAAAAAGCGGAGAAGTTCCTGGAACTGGCTGGTAAAACCATGGATAAAGATCTGGACACTGCTTATAATGAAGTGGGATACCTAATGATGGATCGTTTTGGAGATATTTATGGTGCATTTGAAGCTTCTGCTGAGGAAGGCGAATCTGCCCTTATGGATGAGGGAGTTAGTGAAGAATGGGCCCAAGCCATAACTAAAATTGCCAAGAAAAACATTACTCCTCCTGAAGTCCAGATTACGGGGTACGTTGACATTAAATCATACGCTTCAAACGGCGTGGAAATCATAAAAAAAGCCCTTGAATCTGCAGAAGGCGATAATATAGTTATCCAGTGTGTAGGTGCTCCTAGATACAGATTAATTGTCAAAGCTCCGGACTATATTCAAGCAGAAAAGAATCTTAAAGATGCAGCTGATCGTTGTATAGATTTAGTAGAAGCATCTGAAGGTGAAGGAACTTTCCATCGTGAATTAGAATGATTAAACTAATTATTCATTTTAATTTTTGATTCAAGATTAATTTTCAATTAGTAATTTCAGGATATTTCTATGAAAATGAAAATGAAAAGGTGTAAATCCTGTGGGGAATATACTCTTAAGGATAGCTGCCCATATTGTGTTGGTGAAGTAGGAGTCATTTTTCCTGCTAAATATTCTCCTGAAGACAAGTATGGAAAGTATCGTAGGATTCTAAAAGAACAGATGCAGTATAGGGTTAATGAAACTAGTTAAGACACTGATTAATTGAATAAGAATATTTTTAATTCACTGTCCTACTATAACATTAAATTTAATATTCTATCAAATATTCTTTATTAATGAATATTGAGGGATAAAAATGAAGGAAACTATTATAAATATTTTAGAAGAAGTAGAGTTAAATCAACCTATTTTCATAGAAGCTCTTCCAGGTATTGGTCATGTTGGAAAACTCGCCGCAGATCACATAATTGAAGAACTGGGTGCAGTAAAAATGGCTGAAATTCATTCACCATCATTTCCTCCACAAGTACTGGTAGATGAGAATGGAATTATACATGCCATGAAAAATGAACTCTACTATCTAAAATCTGCTGGAGAAGATGAAAGAGATTACCTACTTTTGGTGGGGAATACACAGGGCTTATCTCCTGAAGGTCAATATGAAGTTTGCGGACTCATATTAGATTTAGTGGAAAAACACGGTGCTAAAGAGATATATACTCTTGGCGGACTAGCCACAGGCCAACCTGTAGAAACATGCGCTGTTTTTGGTGCTGCAACTAACAACGATCTAGCTAAAAAACTGGAAGATCATGAAGTTACTCTCAGGTCTGCAGACGGCGGTATTATTGGAGCATCTGGCCTTTTATTGGGCATGGGAACTCTCCGAGGAATGGAGGGTGTCTGTTTAATGGGTGAAACTCCAGGATATTTCATTGATGCTGAAGCAGCCAAAGCATTACTCACTGTTTTAATGTCTCTTTTAAATTTAGAAGTAGATACTGAAAGTTTAGAAGAACGTGCTATTGAGACTCGTAAAATGATTTCTAAGGCCCAGCAGATGGAACAGGAAATGGTTGAGCGTACAGCAATGCCTCCTGGTGAGGAAGATCTGAGATACATAGGATAATTCCCAATATTTTAATTTTTTTTTTTAAATTAGTTGATTATGAGTATTTTTTTTAATAAATTTTAAATTTCTATACGGAATACTGAAACTTTGCTTTAATTATATATATCTCAATAATCTAACTTCTTTTATGATAATTAATGCGGACTTGCATATTCATAGTTGTTTTTCCAGGGCCACATCAAATAACATGGTTATTGATGCCATAGCTCCTCAGGCCAAACTTAAAGGCCTTCAGTTGGTGGGAACAGGAGATGCACTTCATCCAGGATGGTTAAAAATTATAGAAGACAGCACCGCCCCTGCTGGAGACGGAATTTATTCTAAAGAGGACTGTGATTTCATTTTAACTGCTGAAGTGGAAGATAACAAAAGAGTTCACCATTTAATGATTTTACCATCTATAGAAACTGCTCATGCTGTCAGAAAAGAGATGGTTTCTGTTGATAAGGAAAAAGAAGGACGTCCCAGAGTCCGCATGAATGGAGCCCAAATAATGGATATTGTGCACGCTCATGATGGGCTTATTGGCCCAGCACACGCATTTACTCCTTGGACCAGTATGTACAAGGCCTATGATAGTTATATGGATTGTTATGGAAAAAAACCAGACTTTTTGGAGATAGGTCTTTCTGCAGATACAGATATGGCTGACACCATTAAAGAACTGGAAGATATACCATTTTTAACTAATTCTGATGCACATTCGCCATGGCCGCATCGTTTAGGTCGTGAATTCAATGAAATAGAGGTAGAAGATATCTCATTCACTGGATTAAAGAATGCACTAAAAAAGAAAAGAATGAAGGCCAATTATGGGTTTGACCCAAGATTAGGAAAATATCACCTTACTGCTTGTACCAGATGTTATGAAATATTTTCTCCAAAAGAAGCTCAAGAGGCTAATAGGAAGTGTTCTTGTGGTGGAACCATTAAAAAAGGTGTTGATTATCGAATATCCGAAATAGCTACTTGGAAAAGACCGCATCATCCTTATCATAGGCCGCCTTATATTCATATAATGCCTTTGGCTGAAATAATTTCTCTAGCATTTTCTAAAGGAGTTACCACAAAATTTGTTCAGGGAATATGGGAGAATCTGGTTAATAACTTGGGAAGCGAAATAGATGTTATGATTCGCGTTCCCTTAGAAGATATAAACGAAATTTCACCAGAAATGGCTCCGGTTATTCAGGCTTTTAGAGATAAGACTCTGGTAATTGTTCCCGGAGGGGGCGGAAAATATGGTGAGATTAAATTTCCAGAAAATAATTTAGATAACTATCTTTAATCTATTAATTTAGCTTAATTTCAATTAATTAAATTAATAGAAAATTAATTAAATTAATAGAAATTTACTATTAGTGTGATTAAAATGGATTTTAAAGCCACTATGGGAATATGTCGTAAAGTAGATTCTGAGAAAAAAATAGTTATTGTACCTCAGGAAGCAGATATATTGGAAGAAAATGAATTGGTAGTTGTTATTAATTCAGAAGAGTTTATAAAACTACTAGATAACTTTAAAGATAAATTTGATTTCATGGAAACAATTAAGAAAGATATATCTTCAGAAAAATAGTTAATTTTTATAATTAAAACCAGTAAATCGAATCCAAATTCCTTCAAGTTAATTACTGTTAGCTACCATCAAATGATTTACTAAAACTATGCACTTATTTTAAGAAACATTATCTTTTATATTAGCCGTGCTTAAAACTAAATCAATATTCTAATGGATTTTAGGGTACATCTACTAATGATTTAAATTAATTTTGAATATATTCAATTTAGAAGTAATAGGAATCATATGTATTAAATTTAAAAAAATATTATAAACGGACCCGCCGGGATTTGAACCCGGGACCCTCAGATTAGGAGTCTGATGCCCTATCCTGGCTAGGCTACGGGCCCTAGTTATGTGGCTATCAAATTTTTATTTTTACATTTGATTATTATTAAAGATAACAATTTATATAAATAATATAGATTAAATTTCTAAAAAAAGTTCTTTGGACGGACCCGCCGGGATTTGAACCCGGGACCTTCGGATTAGAAGTCCGACGCCCTATCCAACTAGGCTACGGGCCCTTATTAAAATGATAAAAAGATGTTAGTTTGTTTTACTATATAACTGCTGCGGTTTTGCCGAATTTTAACCATTTTTATAAAAAAAATATTAAAGTTTACAAATGATTTGATATTTGCAAAACTATTTTTTACAATATTTTTTACATATATATTGGAGATTCTGGTTCGTTCTGAACTGTTTCAGCTAGCTTTTTAAGTCGTGATTCTATTTCCTGAGCTTCTTGTAATAATGGATCAGGATCTATGCTGATATCTAACATAGTATTTAATGTATCTACCACTCCAGCAGCAGCGCGGGGGTCAGGATAGGGATTTAATATTTCTGCAAAGAGACAGGATGCAGGTATGTTTTTTGAAGCACACTGAGTTAATAAAGTTCCAGATAGACCATTTATATTTCCAAAGGGTAATATTGGAAGGCCCATATCTTCTAATCGTTTGCTGGAATCTTCACTATTCCCTGCAGCGGTTGTGGGTCGACTTTTTTCCCTAACAACCATGCTGTTAAATGTTATCAGTTCTTTACTATTGTTTCTATCCATCCAGTCCACAATGGAACTAGTCATGTCGTATACAACATTAGGTGGCACAATAAAATCGGATAGGAATAAAACTAATCCTTCAGCTTCATAAATCCTAAAAGGGTGTAAAGCAACTCCTTTGTAGAGAACAGCTAGTGGTGGAAAATATTTGGATTCAATATATCCTATTTCCTTCATTTTGAGGTCTTCTACTAAAAGCCAACCAATTATATTCCCAATTAAACCTCCACCTGGAGATCCTTCAAGTACAACGGCATCTTCAATATCTTCTGATTTAATTTTACAGCACTCAGTTTTAGTTATCATGCTTGTACGCCCCCTTCTATTCCTGTGACTTCCCCAGTATTTGCATCAATTATTATTCCACCTATTTGCTGACCTTTTTTAAATTTAAATTTAGGATCATTTCCATCTGAAATAACTGGTACAATGTATGAGCTGCCTTTGAGAACAGGAGTTCCGAGGTATGTATAGCCTTGATCATTTGTTTTTGCTGCTATAATTTTCGCCTTAGCGACTGAAACTTTCACACTTGAACCTCCGTTACTACTTCCCTGAGAACTTACTGAAGAACCGGATCCACTACTTTGGCCCTGAACTACATCAGAAGGACTGGAAGAAGATTGAGAGTCACCTTGACTTGAACTATCACTACTTTGTGGAGTAGTTAATTGCCATAATTGTGGGGTCTGACTTATTTGATAACCGGCTGCGGCTACACCTATCATAAGCACTATAACCACTGATACTAATATTTTTGAGTTTATCATTAACTCACCTTTTAAAATTTATTATATTATTTTATTTATTATTATATACCTTGTATATCTGAACTTATTAAATTATCTTAAATTTGACTATAGTTTTTTATTCAAATCAAGTTTTTATATGATATTATTGTGAATACCAGATTCACATTATTATATCTGCGGGTTATAAACTTTGGCTATGAATATAATTAACTAATATTAATTAGTTACTAAAGGTAAATAAATTACTAAAGTTCTCTATTTCTAATTAAATGCGTTTATTTTCTTCTTTTAAAAAAAGAATTAATCATGGGTTTGCCATTATATAAATACTTTTCATTTTTTTCCTAATTGAAAAACTTATAACATATAATAATAGTTATATAAATGATAGTTTTTGAACTTTAAAACAAGAGGTGATACATTTGAGCGAAAGGATTGTTATATCGCCGACATCACGACAAGAAGGACACGCAGAACTTGTCATGGAAGTCGATGATGAAGGAATCGTGACCAAAGGACGATACTTCAGTATTACTCCTGTTAGAGGTCTTGAGAAAATAGTTACAGGCAAAGCTCCAGAAACCGCTCCAGTTATTGTACAGCGGATTTGTGGTGTTTGCCCTATACCTCACACTCTAGCTTCAGTTGAGGCCATTGATGACTCACTGGACATAGAGGTACCTAAAGCAGGACAACAACTACGAGAGTTAACCCTTATGGCCCACGATATAAACAGCCATGCTATCCACCATTTCCTGATAGCTGCTGATTTCGTACCAGAAAATCTTATGGCTGCTGCCATAAACTCTGTTTCCGAAATCAGGAAAAACTGTCAGTATGTAGTGGACATGGTAGCTGGTGAAGGTATTCACCCATCCGATGTGCGGATTGGAGGAATGGCCGATAATATCAGTGAATTAGCCAGAAAGAGGCTATACTCAAGGTTAAAACAATTAAAACCAAAACTCGACGAACACGTTGATTTAATTATTGGTTTAGTAGAAGATAAAGGACTACCCGAAGGTTTAGGTGTACATGATCAAAAAACCATGGCTACTGATGTACTTTACGGTAATCGTGACAACTTCGATCTGGATAGGTTCACTGAAATAATGCCTGAAAGCTGGTATGATGATGCGGAAATAGGTCACAGAGCTTGCTCCACTATCCCATTATATGATGGTAGAAATATTGAAGTAGGTCCAAGAGCTAGGATGGCTGAATTCCAAGGATTCAAAGGAAGTGGTGTGGTAGCACAACACGTAGCAAGGGCCTTAGAAATGAAATCTGCTTTATCTAGAGCAATAGATATTTTAGATGATTTGGATACTTCTGCTCCTGCTCAGGCTGATTTCGACATTACAGGTACTAACAAATTAGGTATAGGTGCCATTGAAGGACCTAGAGGAATGGACGTACACATGGCACAAATTGCCAATGGTAAAACTCAGTTCTACAGTGCTTTAGTCCCTACAACCTGGAACATACCAACTATGGGCCCTGCAACTGAAGGATTCCACCACGAGTTCGGACCTCATGTTATCCGTGCATACGACCCATGTTTGTCCTGTGCTACTCACGTAATTGTGGTAGACGACGAGGACAGCAGCGTCATTAAAAATGAAATCGTCAGAATTTAATGGATTTATAAAGGGAATAAAATGCCATACGATGCAGAGATATTAGTAGTAGGGTGCGGAAACGTTTTGTTTAAAGACGACGGTTTCGGCCCAGCAGTGATCGAAGCCTTAGAAGAATATTTTAAGGAACACAAAGACGAAAAGCCAGAAAATGTTATGTTTATTGATGCTGGAACTGGAGGTCCTCACTTTGTATTTTCACTTCCCCAAGATTCCTGGAAAAAGATGATCGTGGTGGATATTGTAGAATTTAAGGCAGAACCAGGCACGCTAAGAAAATTCGAAGTGGATGAAATTCCAAAAGGATCTTATGAAAACATGCATTCATGGCCCGTTAATCAACCATTACATGAACTCAGTGAAACCGTAGATGTCATGGTTATAGGATGCAAACCCGAAGAAATCTCTGCCCCTGATGTGGTTATGGGACTCAGTCCCGCTATTGAAAAAGCTATTCCTGAAGCCATTAAAATGATTTTAAAGGAGATAGGGGTTTAGCAAAATGAGCTTGATTTCCAGAATAAAGGATTTATTAGGAATAGGGGCTAAACCAGCTAATGAGGAGGCTAAACCAGCAAAATCAGGAAAAGTTGGAGCTTCAGAACAGGAGGTTGAAAAAGTGGCCGAAGAAAATGCAAAACCAAGAATTGGTTACATTCACTTGAGTGGATGTACCGGAGATGTTATGTCGTTAAGTGAGAACTACGACATTCTCGCCGAATTACTCACCAATATGGTGGATATTGTTTATGGACAAACCCTGGCAGATGTATGGGAAATGCCAGAAATGGATCTAGCACTCGTAGAAGGGTCTGTCTGTCTGCAGGATGAACATAGCCTGCATGAATTAATGGAAACAAGGGAAAAAGCAGCTATGGTATGTGCTTTTGGATCATGTTCTGCTACAGGATGTTTCACTAGATACTCTCGGGGTGGACAACAAGCAAGACCAGATCACGAATCATTTGTGCCTATTGCTGATTTGATTAAAGTGGACTGTGCAATACCAGGATGTCCACCTTCCCCAGAAATTATCGCTAAAACAGTAGTAGCTTTAATTAATGGAGACATGGACTATTTACAGCCTATGATAGATTTAGCAGGAATGACCGAAGGATGCGGATGCGATCTTCAAAAATACGTGGTCAATCAGGCTTTATGTATCGGATGCGGTACCTGTGCCATGGCCTGCCAAACCAGAGCTGTTAGCATGACTAATGGGCGACCAGAAGTTAATGGTGACCGATGTGTAAAATGTGGAATCTGTTATGTACAGTGCCCACGAAGTTGGTTCCCAGAAGAACAAATCAAAAAGGACTTAGGACTATAGGAGGCTGGAAAAATGGTTTTAGGTACTTACAAAGAAATAGTCTCTGCAAGAGCAACCGATAAACAAATCCAAAAAGTCTCTCAAGACGGTGGAATTGTCACCGGTTTATTAGCCTTTGCACTAGAAGAAAAAATCATTGAAGGAGCCGTAGTTGCTGGACCTACTGATGAATTCTGGAAACCAGAACCAATGGTAGCCATGTCTGCTGATGAGATCATCGCAGCTGCCGGTACCAAGTACACTTTCTCCCCTAACGTAATGATGTTAAAGAAAGCTGTACGGCAATACGGTATTGAAAAATTAGGAACTGTTGCTATTCCATGTCAAACCATGGGTATCAGAAAAATGCAGTCCTACCCATTCGGTGTACGATTCTTAGCTGATAAGATCAAGCTATTGATTGGTATTTACTGTATGGAAAACTTCCCATATGCTTCTCTAGAAACTTTCATCTCAGAGAAAATGGGAGTCAGTATGGAATTAGTAGAAAAAATGGACATTGGTAAAGGTAAATTCTGGGTATACACTCAGGACGAAGTCTTAAGCATACCACTTAAAGAAACCCACGGATATGAACAAAGCGGATGTAACGTCTGTCTGGATTACGTGGCTGAATTAGGTGATGTGTCCACTGGATCTGTTGGTTCACCTGATGGATGGTCCACGGTTATTACCCGAACCGATGGTGGAGATTCTATCTTCAAACAAGCAGTTGAAGCGGGAGCATTCGAGACCAAAGACATTGCTAATGTTAAACCTGGAATCGACCTTCTACAAAAATTAGCTGCTCAGAAGAAAGAGAAAAACCAGAAAACCATCGACAAGAGAAAAGAAATGGGACTACCAGTACCATTCTAATTCTCTTTTTCTTTATTTTTATTTTGGATTAATCAATTATTCACTTATTTGAAATAGGTGGGTTTTTTATGGATGTTTTAATTGCTTTTTTAGCCATAGTGATGGTTTATATTTATGGAATTGTATATTATTTTTATAAAAGATCAAAGAAAAGGCAAAAAAAGAAATCTGATCTGATGATTAGGGCTATTACATATTTCAGACGGAAAAATTTTGATCAAGCGAAGTATTATTTTGAGATTGCTTATAATGAGTCACTTGAATCTGAAGATATGTATGTGGCTGCCGAAAGCCTTTATTATTTGGCTTTTATTCATGACAACAACGGACATAATCCAATGGCACGTGAAATTCTTCAAGAAGCACTAGAGTATTATCAACACCTAAATGAATCTGAAGGAATAAAAAAAGCTCTGAATTTAATGGCTAAAATTTCACAATAGGTTCTCCATATTTTATTTGAATTGATTTGTATGATAAAAATGGAGTAGTAATAATAACTCCTACTCCTCAACTATCTATTCTATTTTTTAGTATTTTTATTCGGTAATGATTTTACATCCATCTGATTCAACAATAACAGTGTGTTCTGCTTGAGAAACCCAGGCCCCACTTTTTTCTCTAAGTACATGGTAGGGATAGATTGCCCTGGATTTAATTAACACTCTCATGGATGAAGTAAGTCTTTTTTCATCAAATGAATCTAAAAGCCATCGTTCAGTGAATGGAAGTATTTTATATTCTGATTTTATAGTTCCCATGACTTTTTTGGCGTGCAACATTCTCATGGGCCTGTCGCGTAAGAAGCGGAAAATATATGTGGGGTGCATGTCTGTTACATACCCCACCCCATCAGTGGCAAAAGGTTCCACCGCTAAAACATCTCCTTCTTCTATTTTATGGCCATTTTTTTCTCCAATATTGGGAATAGAAAGCCCTGAGTGGAGAATCCATTGTTCCATACTGTGTCCAGTTAGATTGGCCACAGGTTTGAAACCATAATCTTGTATGGTATTTTCCACCACTTTGCCGATTTTTTCAAGTTCTACACCGGCTCTTATGGTACTTATAGCATTGTTTAAGGCTTCTCTCGAGGCATCAATCATTTTAAGATTTTTTTGAGCTAGATTCTCACTGTATTGGTCTTCTTTAAGATCTTGATATCCGTCGACTAGGATGGATGATGCACTATCGGCGATATAACCATTTATATGAGCTCCAAGATCTAGTTTAACTAGATCACCAGATTTAATAAGAGTTTCATCTCCGGGAGGGGAGGTGTAATGTGCAGTTAATTCATTAATTGACACGTTGCATGGAAAAGCAGGAAATCCTCCTTTTTGAATAATCTGACTTTCTACAAAATTTACAAGGTCTATTATTGGTAGTCCATCCTTAATTATTTTCAATGCATCTTCTCTAACTTGAGAAACAATTTTTCCTGCTTTTTCATAGGATTCTATCATAAGATCACGATTTCATTAGTTAATAATTATTGAATTTATATGAATATATCAGATTAGAATTTTTATATTGCTTTTTATATTTTTTAGTTATGCTTTAATAGATTTATACTATTTCATTTTCCAAATGATTTATTTTTAAGCATAATTCACAAGAATAATTACTTTCAAAGTGCTTTAAATAAGCTAATTTTTAAAAAAACAAACTATATCATTCATGACTTAGAAATTAAGTATAAATAAGAATTTTTATATATGATACCATACAAAAAATAAATGGAGGGAAATTATGGCTTCAAGCACGATTGCGATACCACAAAATATTTTTCTGTTAATAATTGCTGTAATTGCATTAATAGCTATAGTAGTAGTGGTTATTCAATGGAGAAGAGTTAGGGAAACTCAGAATAATGCTATTCTCATGGATAAACAAATAGAACTCAAAAAGATATCTCTGGTGGAAAAAGATATGGAATCTAAAAGATTAATGGAAACTGCTATTCCATTACCTAAAGACCAGCAAGATAACCTAATTAATATTCGCCAAGGTACTTCGGAATTAATGGCTGAAATTGGTTATCTCCATACTGAAATAAGTGAGAGATTGGCTAGATTAGAAGCCCAAACCGAGTTCAAGAAACTGCAGAAAATGCTCAATGAGATTGAGAATAAGGAATCAGAACTAGATAAAAATATTAAAAAGGTTAAAGGGGACTAAAAATGGATGCTATATCATTACTGGCAATTCTTGTATTGGCCGGAGCGATTGTAGTACTATTTTATTATTATTTACAAAATTCTAACAATGCCAGTGTTGGTAAATTTAAAAGTCAAGTATATGAGTTTGGAGATCGTGTTGGTGGGGGTCATGAGTCTATGTCTGCAATGGGACAAAAAACAGCGGGTGTAGGGGAAAAAATGTCCGGAATGGGTGATAAAATAATGGGAAAAGTTAAAGAGGTTCCTATTAGCACTGATGTTCTTTCCAACAGAATTGATGCTTTTTTAGATGAGAAAAGCGATGAATTAATTAAAGACTGGGATTTGGCAACTAAAACTGATGTGGATGGCCTTGAAAAAAGAATGGATGTAGTTACTCGCAATATTGATGAATTAGAACATAGATTCAATGAGTATAGGGGTTACACTAATAAAAAAATGGATTCACTGGATAATCGGCTTAAAAATCTAGAAGGAGTTGAAGAAGAGAAATCTTCTCCTTAAGTCAACAGATTAAGCTAAATTAATAGTGATAAGCTGTCATTTTTCTATTTTTCTATTTTTCTATTTTTCATGTTTGGAATATATATTTGTATAACTTTTTTTCTATTTTCTCAAACAAAAATTAATTATGAAATTCAATAAAATAAGGATATTTTTATTTATTTTGGAAAATTGAGGGAAACCTTTATATAGGAATACCACTAATGTTTAGTTACAGCGGGGTGGGGTAGTCTGGTGATCCCGCGGGGCTCATAACCCCGAGAGCCCTAGTTCAAATCTAGGCCCCGCTATTCTTTTTATAATTAATTTAAAATTAAGTATTTATAATTTTAATCCGGATTTCCTGTTTATTTATTAATTTTAAATTTTTTAAATATATATAATTGTTAGTTTAAGAATAACACTATACTTTTTTAATATATAATTCTGGAATCTGACCAGTACCTATGATTTTGTATTTTTTATGTGTAGTTTTTTCCAAGGAAGAGATAATAACATATAAAATTAAGTGAAGTATTATTAAAGACTTTAAATTAGCCTCAATATCAAAATCAGTTTTATTTTCTAATTTAACAATTATATTATTATCTGCACGGTCAATTTTTAAGTGATGTTCACTTTCAGGCCCGAATTGATTTATTATGCTCTCCAGATTCTTAAAAGGGTTTTCTTTATCTAAATTAAGTTCCAATTTTAAATTTTCCCAAATTTCAGGGTTAAGATAATTTGCTATAGAACTATGGTTTGCAATGGACTCACTATCGCTTTCTGCCCAATCTTTCATGGCATCTGCTACTGCATTACTGTACCAACCTTTCTCAAATTGATACTTCTGAGATGCTTTTTTTCTGAATTTCAGATCTACATCTGAATCAATTGCTATTGTTACCCTTTTCACTATAAACACCTTAATTTTGAATGAAAACATATCACAATACATTTATTACCAAATTTTTTTCATTTATACCTAGATGCTTTAGAAAAAGTAGTTGAATTAAAGCCGGATTTAATATTAATGGATATTGGATTAGCGGGAGATATGGATGGAATTGAGACAACTCAAAGAATCCATGAGATAATTGATGTTCCAGTAATCTATTTGTCTATGTATGCTGATGTGAATACTATCAAGAAATCGAGGTCTACTAGTGCATTCAGATATATGAATAAGCCTTTTAATGAGGAAGAACTTAAATTTACGATTGAAATGGCAATTGAATCTCATAAAAATGCCAAATTACTAAAAGATGCAAAAAAATATAAAAGTGTCTTAGAAAATATTCCCGCAATTGTTTATCGTATATATGTCGATGAAAGTGGATACTCAGAAATAACTCTATTCAATGATCGAATTGAGTATATCACGGGTTTTTCATTAGACGAGCTAAATAATAATGAAATATTATTTTTAATGCCCTTAATTATCAGAAAAAATAAAAAGGATATGTCTGAACATATTAAACGACTAATAAACTCTAAAAAAGGGTTTTCATTGAATTATGAAATTGAAACTAAAAAAGGAGATATTAAATCAATTCATGAAAAATGTGAACCTGTATTTGGCCTGGAAGGAAAGTTGAAATACTTTGATGGTATTATTACCGAAATTTTATTAGAATAAATTGCTAATTTTAATAAAATAATGGGAGTTAATAAACTATTCTCCATTTAAAATGGACACCATAGAGTTCATATGTTTTTTAAGGTCTTCAGTTTCTTTTAACAGCTTTTGATGTCTTTTTTTGTGCTGATTTATTTTTTCTTCTAGAGATCTTTGAACTTTTCCCAGTTCTGCCAGTTTGTTGTCTTTTTCAGATATGATATTCATATACTTCTCTTCAGCTTTTTTAAGGCGTTCAATTTCTCTTTCTTGAGATACGGACTCACCATAAACTTTTGAAAAACTATCTTCCAGTTTTTTGAATTCTTTTTCAATTATTTCGTGGGCTTTATAATAATCTCCCAATCCTTCTTTGATATCTATATTATATTCTGAAATATTCTGAAAATTTTCGGCTGTTTTTTCCATGGTGCCACCTTTTTTAAGAAGATTTTCAATGCTCGACTTTAAATCCTCATCTCTGCAGGTTTTGCTAACAAAATCACCATTTTTAAAAGTTTTAATTTTATTTAAAAGTTCATCATCGTTATGTGAACTATAAAAAACAATAGGAATTTTAAATTGATCTTCAATGGCTTTTGCAGCACTAATGCCATCTAATTCCCCTTTAAGAGATATGTCCATAATTACTAAATCAGTATTTTTATATTCGACTCTTTTCAAAGCTTCTTTTCCCGATAAAGCAATCTTAGGAACTTCATATCCCCAAGATTTAATTTTTTTCTGTAGTTCTATAGCAAAAATACCATCATCTTCCACTATCAAAACGTTTTCTGTCATAATATCCCCCTATTATCACATTTTACAATTTAATATACCATCTCTTTCAATATTTTTAAATTCAATGAATGATGATTTAGTATAATTATGAATTATAAATTACTAATCATGATTAATTAAGATAAATTAATGAGTCTTATTAATTAATTTGTAATTTTCTATTAATAAAAATTATTATTAAAATATAAAAATAATTCCTGAATTTAATTGTTTTATAAATCTTTTTTCAGGTTAATTACTAGTTTATTTAATTTAATTAGCATTATTTTGATAAATGAGAGGATTAATATAAATCCTTACAATATTGGCTTGATTGGGGGCAAACCAGAATTGTAGTGTATGTTACCCAAGGAAATTAAAAATATCAAATCCTCTCATGATTATAAAAATGATAATTAAAGCATATAAAAGAAGCTCTAATGCACTTTTTCACAAAAACACAATTAATCTAAAATGAAATGAAATATTATTAAATTTATTAAGTATCAATTTATTTTGTTGATATTATACTTCATACTAAGTGAACTCAACAAATAGATTTTTATATTATAAAAAAGGATTGATAGTATATTTAATTATTTGATGGCAAGCCGAAGAGCAGCCACCGGTTTCCCTTTTTTTAGGGTTTAAATTGAGGAAACTCCACTCATCATACAGAACCGCGGTACTGTGAGGTACTTGCTGAGAAGTTAGACTCTGGAGCAGAAACGACACGTCTTTTAATGAATGAACATGATGCTTTCTCGAAAAAGTTGAACGACATTAAAAGGAACGGTGAAACGGCCAATCCGTGGGATGCAAGGGCAAATGCTGCTGGTGACTAACTGTACGAGGCAGAGGTAGTCCGCCTAGATGAATGCTGCTGAAACAGAAAGTGGGTTACTCCCGGCATGCCATCACTCAAACTCTAAAATAGGTTTTATTAATTAAATTTATAATATTATTTCAAATGCTATTTTTTTAATTATTCAATCAATTTTAAAAGCACCTTTCTCACAGTAAAAGAGACCAACCATTTTATATTCTAGCTGTACTGGGCAGCGAGGGCAATGACAACCCCATTTTTCAAGTTTACAACTGGTCGCTCCAGTACTACAATACAAAATTTCTTTTTTACTTTCCATGCATGCATTGTATGCAGGACATCCTGGACATAGGCATTTATCTCTATTTTCAGGAGTATTTGGAACATTAGATAATTTATCATCCATATTAACACATCCATTCTTTTAATAAATCTTTTAATAAATATATGCCTTATTTTCATAAAATAATTTTCATTTAGAAACTTATTGGAAATATTAACTTATTAAAAATTAATTTAAAGCCAGGCATTTATCAACTTTTAATAAAAATAAGAACAATAGGATTTTCAGCACAATGTATTTTTATTAGTTTTTACTAAAATGAAATAAGAACAAAATGGGAATCTATAGACTTTCTTATAAAAATTTACGCCGGAATAAATGGAGAAATTTTTCTACCATTATTCGAATTGCATTTGGTGTTATAATTCTACTTTTACTTTTAAGTTCTGGAATTGGAATGAAGACTTTTTTAAAGGAAGAACAACCAATCGATAATAATTTAATTTCCAATCAAACTACTAATAAGACATCAAATCTGAACTTAACTAGTGAAGAATTGCTCAATAATGTTACAAACTTTTTTAACACTACTGTTGGCTTGAATTTCAATAATTCTCAAGCTACAGGTTTCATTAGCCAGGTTTTAACTAATCTCATTTATCTGGTGGATATATTGGCCAGTTTAGTATTTTTAGTTGGTATTTTTGGAATAACTTATGCTATGGATATGAATCTTGTGGAAAGACGAAGAGAAATAGCTCTACTAAAATTAATGGGATTTACTACCTTTCAAGTTGCTGCGACCCATTTATTAGAAGCAGCTTTATTGGGGCTTTTAGGTGCAGTGGTGGGAACTATTCTGGGGTCACTAGTTATTTTTGCAGCCACTAATTTTGTTAAAATAATTTCTATTTCCGTTATTTTGCCATGGTGGCTACCTATATTAGTTATTATACTCACGGTCATTTTAAGTGCCCTAATTGCTTTATTTTCAGTCTGGTTCCATACTAAAAACGATCCAAACGAGGTTTTAAGACATGGATAGGTCAGTTTTAGAATTTAAGGATGTTCATAAAGAATATGATGATGCTGAAATGAAGTTAATAGCACTCAGTGAAGTTAATTTCAAAGTCCAAAAAAATTCTTTGAATATGATTACTGGACCGGCAGGGTCTGGAAAAACAACTTTATTTCATTTAATAATTTTAATGGATCTACCTACTACTGGAGATATTTTTTTAAATAATGAAGCTGTTTTGGATTTATCTTTATCAAAAAGGAGTGTTTTGAGAAGGGAAAAAATAGGAACTATGCTCCGATGGGGAAACTTAATGCCTTATCTAACTGCTTTAGAAAATATAATGCTCCCTATGATTAATAAAAATGACCAAAAGGCCATTCAAGTCATGGAACTGCTAGAATTTAGCGAAAAAAAGGATATGTTGCCTAATGGTCTCACTCACTTTGATAAACAGAAAACTGCTCTGGCCAGGGCGTTGGTAAATGAACCTAGTTTAATAGTAGCAGATGAGCCTTTTGGAGATCTAAATAATGAAAAAACCATTAAATTAATGGAATTATTCCATAAAATAAAGAATGAAACATCTATTATAATTCTATCTGATGATAATGACTCTAATTTTGATAAATATTTAGACTCTTCATTTATCTTAGAAAATGGAAAATTAATAAAAATTAATAAAAAAATTAATGGAATTCATTGAAAATTTGATTTAAGTGCACTGAAGTTAACTTCTATGTGTCTCTATTGATCCAATGACATAAATTTTCCATTCAATTCTATTTAAATTAAAATAACAAATAATAAAATAAGTATTTTTGATTTTAATGTGATTTAATTAATCACCAAACCATGCATATGGCCTAGTGATTGATAGCATCTTTTACCTTATCAAAAAAACCCTTATCTGCATTATGAATTTCTTCTCCACTTATGTCAGCGAACTGCTGTAAGAGCTCTTTTTGTTTTGTGCTTAACTTACGAGGAGTAACCACTTTAACTTTAACATAGAGGTTTCCTTTTCCATTCCATCTTAGATGGGGCATGCCTTGACCTTTAAGACGGAAAGTTGTTTCACTTTGAGTCCCGGCAGGTATTTTAAGTTCAATTGGTTTTTCAAGTGTAGGGACTTCAACAGAATCTCCTAAAGATGCTTGAACAAAACTAATAGGTTTTTCATGGTAAATATTGGCTCCGTCTCTTTGGAATATTTTGTGATTTTTTACATGCATCATTACATATAAATCACCGGCAGGGCCGTTATGAGCACCTACTTCTCCTTCTCCACTAACTCTTAGACGAGAACCAGTTTCCACACCTGGAGGGACTTTAATGTGGATGCTGCTGCTTTGTTTAACAATTCCCCGTCCATGACAATTGCTACATGGGTGTTCTACAATAGTTCCTTCTCCATGACATTCATGACATGGTCGGATGTTGACCATCTGGCCCAGGAAAGTATTATTTACCTGTCGAATCTGCCCACTTCCTCCACAAGTCTGGCAAGTGGTAGTACTGGTGCCGGGCTCTGCCCGACTTCCTTCACATACGGGACAGGTTTTGGTATGAGGTACTTGAATATCAGTTTCTAATCCATTAAAAGCATCTTCTAATGTTATTTCCAGGTCGTAGTAAACATCGGCTCCTTTTTGAGGTCCATGTCTTCTATTTCCTCCTCCAAAACCAAACATATCAAATATGTTGTTCACATCGAAACCCCCAAATCCACGGAATATGTCTTCGAAGTTTATATTGTTGAATATGTCTTCTTGGGAGAATCCATTCATTCCAGCATGTCCGTACTGGTCATAAGTGCCTCTTTTTTCCTCATCAGAAAGTACACCGTATGCTTCACTGAGTTCTTTAAATTTATCTGATGCTTCTGGATCTTCACTTACATCGGGGTGGTACTTCATGGCCAGTTTTCGGTAGGCCTTTTTAATATCTTTTTTATCGGCTCCTTTCTCTACGCCTAGAACCTCATAATAGTCACGCTTTTCTGCCATTGTATTTTTCACCTTAGATTAGATTGATGTTGGAATATTGATAATAAAATCAGTATAATAACTTCATAATGATTCAGTTAATGAATTTTAAATTATTTTAAATTCTTAATTTATAATGAATAAATTAGTGTGAATAGTAATTAAAGTTTATTAAGATTTATAGATTAAATTAAAATTATTTTAAAATACATGCTCTGAGATTATATAATGAAATGATTTAATGAATTTTAATAAGTGGATTCAAATAACTGTTGATTTTTTATAAGTAAAAAAAAATTGAATATGAGAATAATAGAATTAAGATAAAACCAAGTAAGATTTAATGAATATCACTAATTTTAACTTTTATTTATCAAAATTTCTATTTCTCTTGCTAATTTAATTCTTCAATTTTTGACCTATTGACTATTTTTTAACTTCGTAGTCAGCATCGATGGTGTCATCGTCAGCAGCATTACCTGAATTTCCTTGTTCTGATCCAGCTTGGTCTTGACCTTGTTGTTGCTGGGCCTGTTCTTGTTGGGCTTGCTGATAGATGGCCGCACCAATTTCCTGAACTATTTTGGTTAACTCTTCAGTTTTTTCTTTAATTGCAGAAACGTCGTCACCAGTAACCAGTTCTCGAAGTTCTCCCACTAATTTTTCCACATTTTCCTTTTTATCACCAGGAACTTTGTCTCCCAGTTCTTCTAAGGTTTTTTCAGAGGTGTAGATCATGGAGTCTGCATTGTTGCGAACTTCAATTTCTTCCTGTTTCTTTTTATCCTCTTCAGCGTGCGTTTCAGCGTCTCTAACTTTTTGATCGATTTCATCATCAGAAAGCTTGTTAGGAGCAGTAATGGTTATGGCTTGTTCTTTACCAGTTCCCATGTCCTTAGCAGAAACATTCATAATACCATTGGCATCTATATCAAATGAAACTTCGATTTGAGGCATCCCTCTTGGTGCTGGTGGGATTCCTACTAACTGGAATCTTCCGAGTGTTGCATTATCTGCAGCCATTGGCCTTTCTCCCTGCAGGACATGTATATCCACAGAAGTTTGAGAATCTGCTGCGGTAGAGAATACTTGACTCTTTTTAGCAGGAATAGTGGTGTTTCTTTCAATTAACTTGGTTGATACTCCACCTAAGGTTTCAATTCCTAATGATAATGGTGTTACATCCAGAAGAACCAGATCTTTGATTTCTCCAGCAAGTACTCCACCCTGGATAGCGGCTCCCATAGCCACACATTCCATAGGGTCGATTCCTCTTTCAATGGTTTTTCCAATGAAGTCTTCCACGAATTTTTGAACAACAGGCATCCTGGTTGGTCCTCCTACCAGAATAATCTTGTCCACATCGTTTTTACTCATTTTAGCATCAGAAATGGCTTGTTGCATTGGTCCTGAACACTTTTTGATAATTGGATCAACCAGTTCTTCTAATTTGGCTCTGGTTAAGGTGTGAATCAGGTTTTTAGGCCCATCTGAAGCCACAGTAATGAATGGTAAGTTAATTTCAGTGTTTAAAGTGGTTGAAAGTTCGATTTTGGCCTTTTCACCAGCTTCTCTTAATCTTTGCACTGCTTGATCATCAAGCATCAGGTCGATTCCAGTTTCTTTCTTGAATTCACTGGCCAGATAATTCATTATGGTGTTATCCATATCGGTTCCACCTAATTTGGTGTCCCCACTGGTGGATTTTACTTCAAATACTCCTCCACCAAATTCCATAATGGTCACATCTAAGGTTCCACCACCAAAATCAAAAACCATGATTTCTAATTCTTCTTCCTGTTCTTTGTCCACACCATAGGCTAAACTGGCTGAAGTAGGTTCATTTACCAGACGAACTACATCCAAACCAGCAATAGTTCCCGCATCCTTAGTAGCAGTCCTTTGGTTGTCGTCAAAGTAAGCAGGAACAGTAATTACTGCTTTTTTAACTTCTTCTCCCAGGAAGGATTCGGCGTCTTTTTTAATTTTTTGTAAGATGAAAGCAGATATTTCTTGAGGAGTATATTGTTTTCCGCGAACATTTACCTTGGTACTGGTTCCCATACTTCTTTTAATAGCACTGATAGTATTTTCAGGGTTGGTAACAGCCTGTCTCCTGGCAGGTTCCCCTACCAATCTTTGACCGTCTTCTGTGAAGGCCACATAACTTGGGAAAGCTTTACCATACTGGGAAGCACCTTCAGCACTTGGTATGACTGTTGGTTTTCCTCCAACCAGTACTGCTGCTGCAGAGTTACTTGTTCCTAAATCAATTCCTATAATTTTTTCTTTTTTTGCCATAAATTTCACCTCTAACTCTTAAAAATTTATATTAACTTTAATTTATCCTTATTTTTGGAAATTTTTATATAATAAATCTTAATTTTGTTAAATTTATTTAAATATCTTAAATTTATTCAAAAGCCATTATTTTTGCCTTTTTCATTTTTTACAGACTTTTACCATGGAATATTTAATTACCTTATCTTTTAAGGTGTATCCTTTGGCTAGCTCTTCAATAACCATTCCACTTTCATAATCTTCATTATTTTCAGCCATAAGGGCTTCATGCTGGAATGGATCGAATTTTTCTCCCTGGGCTGAAATTTCCACCAGGCCTTCCTTTTCCAGGGTGTTTTTAAGTTTACTGTAAATTATTTCCAGGCCTTCTCTCAGTTCTTCTGCGGTTTCACACGTATTTAAGGCGCGCTCAAAATCCTGGTAAACGTCCAGTATCTTCAAGATCAGCCCTTCATTGGCATAATCAATGGTCTGGGATTGCTGCTTTTCAGTGTGTTTTTTGTAATTTTCAAAATCAGCCTGCAGGCGCTGCATGTGAGATACATATTCTGCTATCTTTTCGTCTTTTTCTTCCAAGCCTTTTTCTTTTTCTGAGAGTGTTTCTTCCATTTCTTCCAGTTTATCAAGAGCTTCCTGAAGTGACGTTTCTTTCTCATCAAGCAGGGACTTTTTTTTCTTTAGCTCTTCTTCGAGCTTTTTAAATTCATCGTCTCCACACATTAGTTCACCTTTCACTTTATTAAATAGGATTAAAGAAAATATATTAATTCAATATTAATTTCAATCTTTAATCATTCTTTAATTCAAATTATATTTGTTAATAAACATTATTTGTTGAAAATTCATTCAATTAATTCTTGTATAACAACTAATCTTCAATTATATTTTCATATTAATTATATGCTGGTTACTTATTAAAGTTACCAAAGGTTATACAATTGCAACCCTAATTGATTATAGTTACAAAAGGTTATATAAACCTTTCTACAATAGTTATAGTGATGACTCAAAATTCATTTGATAATACGGACATAGAGGCCATACTGGATGTTATGGGATGCCGTACCCGACGTGAAATCATTAATCTTCTTAGAGAAGAACCTAGATTCGTGAGTCAAATTTCTAAAGAACTTGAAATTGGTCAAAAAGCTATAATTGAGCATTTAAGGGCAATGGAAGAGTTAGGATTACTGAGATCTTCATTTAAAAAAATTGAGCGGGGACGGCCCAGAAAATACTATGACATGCCCCAGGACATCACAGTAAATATCATTATTAATCAAAATACATTCCAAGTAGATATCACAGAAGAAGCATTAGGTAGAAAGCAACTTCCCTCAGGGGATGAATGGTCCAAACTGCTTAATATAGAACAGAGAATAATAAGTGGTCAATGGGAGGCCATAGACGAATTAAAATCACTCATAAGATTGTATGGTACTCTTAAAGAGAGAGCAGAACAATTTCTGGAAGATATTGAAATATCAACCAAGGAATAGTTGCTCCAATCATTTTTTTCTTTCTTTTTATTATTTTTTAATTTATTTAATTCAATATTTATTGAAAAAATAAATTTATCATATTTCATTAAAAAAGACCAAAACAAAAAGAGCTTAATTAGATATTAATATATTCTGCTAAGAAAATTCTGCTTAGGAAGATTAATTAAATAAAAAAATATTTAAAATATGTTTATTTATATTTAATGGCAGCAATGGCCGCCTGGCCCAGTGATACAGAACCATCACCGGCACAGGAGTTTTTGTGTTGTACAAAACGATATTCCTGATTTTCTACGTAATCTTTAATGGCCAAACTTATGGCTTCATTGTAGAAAACTCCTCCTGTTCCACCAATAATGTCCAAATCTTTTTTATCTGCAGATTTAATGGCCAAAGCAGCCATACCTTCAGCTAGAGTTCTTTGAGCGGCCTGTGCAACATCTGGAACAGATTCCCCCCTTTGAATATTTTCCATAACTTCTTTTAAAATCAAGGATGTATCTAAAACATCTCTATCCTCATGTTTTTTAATTTCAAGGGACATATCCAGATTTTTAGTACTTTTATATGCTACAGATTCCAATTTCATAGCACATTCGCCTTCATAGGTGCGTTCACCGCAGATATTTAATGCTGCAGCCACAGCATCCAATACACGCCCGGTACTGGTACTAAAGCCTACATTGACATCACGTTCTAACTGCTGTAGTACCAGATCTATTTCGGTCTGGGCATGAGGGAAATAGGCCAGATAATTATTAATTAATAATTCTCGAAGTGAGGATGCTTCATAATATTCCTGCAACATGGAAACCAGCATTCTTGCAGGATATTTGGTGCATAAATCTCCACCCGCCATTTTTTGTGGCATTAAACTTGACATTCTTTCATATTCTGCACCATTTATGTGTAATATTTCTCCTCCCCAAGCGGTTCCATCTTTTCCATAACCTACACCATCGGCAGCAATACAGATCATTTCTTCCACTTTATTATCCACAGCAAGGGCTGCACCATGGGCATGATGATGTTGAACGGGTAAAACTGGGCAAGAATACTTTTCAGCCAGCTCATGGGCCAATTTAGTAGTGAAAAATTGTGGATGGAGGTCACAGGCCACTACATCAATAGAATCAGTACTGGTAATGCTCATCATGTGGTTTATGGCTTCTTGCAAGTATTCATAGGTAGCAAATTTACTGGTATCTCCTATATGTTGAGATAGGTAGCATTTGCCTTCTTTGAGAAGAGAAAATGTTACATCAATCTCTGGGCCCAAGGCCAGTACATTAATATCCTTTGAAATGTGCGATAAATCATAAGGCTCGGGAACATATCCTCGAGAGCGGCGAATAAAGGCCATATCTTCTCCTCTAAAGCGAACTACTGAATCATCGCAACGATTAATAATTTTTCGGTCGTGAAGTAAGAAATAATCAGCAATTCCATTCAACTTCTTCACAATATCTGTGTTTCTGGTTAGCATAGGTTCTCCAGGCATATTAGCTGAAGTCATGATATATGCTGCTTCGTCAGTGTGCTGGAATAAAATATGCTGCAATCCCGAATAGGGCAACATAATTCCTATATTGTGTAATTCAGGGGCCACAGATGGGGCAAAAAAATAATTTTCACTCTTTTTTAAAACTACTATGGGTCTGCGACGTGATGTAATGACATTTTCTTCTTGAGGGGAAATGGTAGCAAATTTTTTAATGGTGTCCAGATCAGGAGACATACAAGCAAATGGTTGATTAAATCTTCCCAGTCTTTCACGCAACTTCAAAACAGGATCTTCTTCAGTAACCTTACATACCAGGTGGGTTCCACCAAGTCCCTTCATGGCCAGGATATTTCCTTCATCTAGAAGCTTGGCAGCCTCTTTAAGGGGAGTATCGACATCAAAACGGCAACAACTATATAAAAAGACTTCTGGCCCACATTCTGGACAACAGGTGGCCTCGGCATGATATCGGCGGTCTTCAGGATTTTTATATTCTTTTTCGCATGAAGGACAGAGTGGAAATTCGTCCATACTAGTTCTTTCTCTATCATAGGGGATGGAATCAATTACCGTAAAACGAGGCCCACAATCGGTGCAGGCGGTAAATGGATAGGTATATCTTCGCTCGCTATGGGTGTTTATTTCTTTTAAACAGGCGTCACAAGTGGCCACATCTGGTGGAATTACGGCAGAGCCTGAAAAATCTGATGAACTTTCTAGAATGGTAAAATCAGAATATTCTTCTTTATTTTCAATCCATTCCAGTTTTAATGAGGATATTTTAGAAATTGGGGGTTTTTTGCTTTGAATATCCTTTGAAAATTGTTTTATTTTATTTTTATCTCCTTCTAAGACAATTTCCACTATATTTCCCAGATTTCTCACATAACCAGTAAGGTGAAGTCTTCGGGCTAATCGATAAACAGTGGGCCTGAAACCCACGCCTTGTACAATCCCCTGAACCAGTATTCGGGCTTTATCCAATTTCACACCTCAGTTTAATTAATTATATTCAATATATTCCATTAGCTCTCTAAATAAAATATCTAAATAGATCATATTCAATTAATATTTAATTAGTAAATAATTTATAAAAATTTATTAGATTATTCAATAATTTTGCTGATTTGTTGAATTATATCAGAATATTAATTGTATTTTAATGAGTTTTATAGTGTATAATATTATATTTAATGAACATTTTGCAACTTGTCCTGGCATGCATTTCCAGTGTATCATCACTCTTTTTAAATATTTATCTTTATATATTTATTATGGATAATTTTATTATGGATAATGCATTAAGATGGAATTAATTTAAGTGTAAATGTTAAATAAATTCCACATAAATTTCAAATAATATTAATTGTAAATAGAATTTAAAGGGAATTCAACTGAATTAAGAATTATACTGGTGATAAAATGATGCAAATTCTTGAAAGACTTTCCAAGGGAGAAATATCCCCTGAAGATGCTGAAAAACTTATTAAAGATAATCAGATAATGGAAGTGGGAGATTTTGCCAAGCTGGATATGTGTAGGGAGTCACGCACGGGCTTTCCAGAGGCCATTTTTGCATCAGGAAAGAAAGACCACGAAATCGTAAAAATTATTTTAAGCTGCGCAAATCTGGCCCATATGATGGTCACCCGTCTTGAAAAAGATAGATATGATAATATATGTTTTGAATTGGAACCTTTGATTAAAAAAGGTCTTAAATTGGACTATAATGAACGTGCACGTATTTTAGTTATTAAAGATGAAAAAAAGACCATTAAGCAAATCGGAAAAGTTGGAATAATCACAGCAGGAACTTCAGATATTCCTGTAGCAGAAGAAGCTCGGGTAGTGGCCCAGGAAGCTGGTTGTGAAACAATTGCTTCCTATGATGTGGGTGTGGCTGGAATTCACCGTTTATTTTCTCATCTGGATCATATGGTGCATGAAGAGGTTCAGGTGATTATTGTGGCTGCTGGAATGGAAGGGGCCCTTCCTTCAGTAGTGGCCGGCATGGTTGATGTTCCCGTTATTGGCCTGCCTACTTCAGTGGGTTATGGTGTGGGAGAAGGTGGATTCACGGCCCTTTACTCGATGCTACAGTCCTGCGCACCGGGAATTGCGGTAGTGAATATTGATAATGGATTTGGGGCAGGAGTATTTGCAGTTACTCTAATAAAGCAAATAAATAAGTCAAAACAATGGGATGATTAGTAAATATAATTTTGGTAAAAATTAACTTTTTTTTTATTTTTTTCTCACTTATATTTTAATCCTCTATATCATCCTCATATTCACAGTAATCCTTTCCCCATTGACACAAAGAATCTAATATAGGCATCACGGAATCTCCCTTAGCAGTTAAACGATATTCTACGCGTGGAGGAACTTCTGCATAAACTTTCCGATGTATTATTTCATCACTTTCCAGCTCTCGCAGGGTTTTAGTGAGCATTCTTTGAGTTATGGCTGGCAATTTATTGTTGATTTCACTGAATCTTTGTTTTCCATCTTTTAGAGAATATAAAACTAATGGTTTCCATTTTCCGCCTATTTCATTAATAGCAGCTTCTACTGAGCACATGTGTTCTTTTTCAGCACTATTTCCATTTTTAACTTTATTTTTTTCTCCATTTGTCATTATATCGCCTGATTTGATATTAAAACTTGTTTTTGTTTAAAATTGAATCAATAAAATTTTTGCATTATTGTGGTATAACTTATGTTAGTTAGTATACTTTTTGTAAGTATATATGGTTGTTGTTAGTACCCTTTTAAATACAAAAAGTAACTATAGTATTGTGTTGACTACTAACTTGAGGTGAAAACATGATGGTAAAATTCGATTTACAACATTTCTGCTGTGGTCCTAAAGGCTGTGAGATTGAAGTTGCTTACGGCGAAATGATGGACGCAGAAGATTAAGAAAAGTTTTTAAAGCATTTTAAACATTTTAAAATTATTTTTTAATTTTTTATTTTATTTATTTTTATTTTTTATCAGTTTTGTAAAAATTTAATTTTCATATTAAAGAACGATTATTTATCATTTTAAATATTCATTTACTAACAATAATTTGAAATATCATTTAGAATAATATTTTATTAAATGAAATAACTAATTATTTTGCTTGGTGAGCTCATGGAAGTTTTTGAAGCTATATCTAAAAGAAAAAGTATTAGAAAATACCAGAACAAGGAAATAGAAGATGAAAAACTCGATAAAATTTTAGAATCTGCCAGAATCGCACCTTCTGCAGCAAATAGGCAGGAATGGAAATTTATCGTGGTTAAAAATCAGGAGACTCGTGATAAACTGGTGGAAGCTGCTAATGGCCAAAAATTTGTAGGTCAAGCTCCAGTAACAATTGTGGCATTTTCCACGGAATCAGAAAGAGTTATGCCTTGTGGCCAATACGCTTATACTGTGGACTTGTCAATTGCAGTATCTTTCATGATTTTAGAGGCCACTGAACTAGGTCTGGGTACTTGCTGGCTAGGGGCCTATAGTGAAGATGCAGTTAAGGAAATTTTAGATATTCCCGAAGAAATAAGGACTGTGGCTATGTTTACTTTAGGATATGCAGATAATGGATCAGTAAATACTCCAAGAAAGTCCATCGATGAGATTGTTTGCTATGAAAAGTATGAATAATTCTTATTCACTTTTCAGTTTTATATTTCCATAAAAAAATTAAAATTATTCCAAAAATAATTAAATTTATTTAATTCTTATTTTTCATAAATCAAATAATAATAATTAATAAATAAAATTTTTACTATTTTTGCCCGTGGGGACATACATGGATGCATAATCCACAGACAGGCATGTCACCAGCTTTTTCTAAGTCTTTAAAGTATTCCTCACACTTTCGAGCATCGTATCGTACTTCGCGTGGTTCATCAGCATGAAAAGTTCTTCCAGTAAATGCTTTGGCCGGACATACTTCTACACATTTGTTACACTCTCCGCAGGAATCTTCCATAGGGCTACCCGTAACTTCTAGTGGGGCATTGGTCAGTACAGTAATCCAACGTACCCTGGGCCCGGCCTCAGGATTAATAAGTAAACAACTTTTTCCAATCCAACCGATACCAGCCAGATGGGCGGCTAATTTATGAGAAAAAACGGCGGCTATACGCTCGTCATCGCAGCGCTTGGAAGCAGGTATAGGCAGAACTCTAAAACCCTCTTTTTGTAAGAAATTACTTATTTTATAGGAAACAATATCCAAGCGCTGGTTGGTTACTTCATATGCGTGTAGGTAATTCACTGCTTCAGGCCTATCCATTTCAGTGGATAATTGATCTACTACATCATCTAATAGTCTTATTCCTAAAGTAATGGATTTGGGATATTCATCCAGTAAATCCCGAGCATATTCCTTAATAAAATGTCTGGCTGGAGATAAATCGGCCACTCCTACAAATTCCACACCATCATTTTCTGCAATTTCTTTTATTTTGCCGTAGAGGTTCATTATATCACACAGTTACCATAAAAGCTCATGAAATCTAAATTAAATCTAATATTCGCCCTATTTAAAAATAGTTATTTTTTTATTAACTTTGTGGTGGTCTAATTTCACATGAAAATTCTTATTATTCCATTTTTGAGTCATTTTATGTGCATTACTCATTATTATAATACCTTTTGAAAATTCGACAGATTGACAGGGTTACCCAGTATATTAAATCTTTATCTCTAATCATTAGAAGTTTTAAATTGAAGGTGCCATCTGTGGTTTGTTGTTGCACCAGCCAATCCAGAGCCAATTTTATCTGAGGTTCTTCTTTTTTAAATCCTAAAAAATACAAAGAATCAAGAGAAGTAACAATATTAGTAAACCAGAACGGGAAAGAAACACTTTCCCAGTATTTTTTATCTTGCCGGTCGTTATATTTATCTCTCTGGAAAAATCGACTCATTAGTAGCTTCCCAGCGTAATGGGCATCAGGGGATTGACGATATTCTGGATGAGCCGCAAAAGCTCTAAGAACCATCCCGGTAATTAAGTGGGAAAAGGGTTTACTAGGGTCTGATGGCAGAGGTCGCGGAAGTTTTAATGAATCAGTATAATTTATTTTCAAGGTTCTAAATGGAATGGCCCATCCTCCATCATTTTGTCTGTGAAAAAGCAGCCAATGAAATCCTTTTTCGATTCTAGGATCGTCAGAGTATCTTGATTTTATTAGAAGTTCCATAATTGCAGAGGAATAGGTGGGAGCATACTGTTTTCCATAAATTCCTCTAAAGTCTCCTTCATTGGTCTGATACTTAAAAAGAAATTCTGCGGCCTTTTTTATGGATGGATGATTTTTATTGTATCCGTATTTTTCCACTAATTCTCTTAACTGTCTAAAAGTCTCCAACTGGTTATAATCCTCTGCAGATCGCAGTTTAAGATTTCATCCAGGGTATTTCCAGAAACCATCATCGTTCTGTTTATTAATTATTTTTCGGGGGGCTGGCAACTCCCAGAGAGAACTGACTTCTGCCACTTTTTCCTCTAAAAGATCCCTTCTGGTGAAATAATCAATGGCAGGATTAGAACAATTTAATAAAGTATTTAGGGGATTGAATTGTAATTCGTCGAGCCACATGGTTCTTTACCTAATCTATTTCTTTTCCTTCTTTTCCAGGATAAGATGTCTGGGAAAGAAATTGAAACTGCTATAAAATGGCAGTAAATCTTCATTGCCCACGGCCACCACGATTTTTAATTCGTCAGTATCCTGACTTTCCATCCATTCCATGGCCCTTTTGACCATTTCTTTACCTAAACCTAACTTTCGATGCTCTTTTTTTACATAAATAGAATCTATTTCTCCTTTACCTTTATCACTAATGGAACTAATGCAATAACCCACAAAACAGTCTTTATCACAATTAGATATCACCTCTACCCGCATATTGCATTGGGATGATTTTTTTAAAAGTTCCTCTTTTCTATCCTCAAAATTGATGGTCTGATATTTTTCCTGAAAATGAGGAGATATGTTGGTATGATGATCTTTAAGATTCTTCCAGAGCGGCTTAATAAGATCTAAATCCTCACAACTAATAATTTTAAATTCAAATTTTTTGCTCATTTTCCACAACCTCATTTACAAATACTGTTTTTCTGGGTTCATTTTCGTCCGTATAAAACCACAAAATTATAATATTTGTAAAAAACATCCACATCTTTAAATCCGGCTTCCTCTAGCCAGTTTACGTTGTCTTCCAGTGTGGCGGGATTGTCAAACTTCATGCGCTCTAAAATAACAGTTTTATCATCTTCTTCAAGATTGGCCTGATGAATTACTTCCAGCCAGTTCTTCTGGTAAGTTTCTTCACAGTAAGAATTTGGTGCGATTACTTCATCAGCATTTAAGAATAAACCACCCGGATTTAAATGATCATACGCTTTTTGATAAAGTAATTTAATGTCGCTATGGTTTAGGTGATGAATGGAGAGTGAAGAGACTATAATATCAAATAAACCGTCAAAATCATACTTTAAATAATCTTCATCAATGTATTCGAAGTTTTCTTGCCCTGAAAATCGGTTTTTAGCAATATTTAACATTTCAGGGGCCATATCCACTAATTTAAACTGGGCCTGCGGATGTTTTTCCCAGAGAAGCTGAGTTAAAAGTCCAGTACCGGCGCCTAAATCTAAAATTCGAGGATCATCATTGTCAGTGTCTGCCAGTTGAACCAGAGTTCCATAATAAACGTCAAAATTGGGTATAATTGCTTTCCGATCTTTATCATATGCTTGGGCAGCATTATCGAACTTTTTTCTTAGTAGATTTCTGTCTTGTTGGTTCATACAATCCCTGCTGATTTTTTACTTGATACACTTTTGATACAAATATATTTTAAGTTTTATTCACATTAATTTAATTATATTAACCAAATTTATAAAATCTATCAACATTACACTAATAATTTGATTTTTAATATTTTAAAAGCAATATTTTTACAAAATTTTTACAATTTTCAATAGGAGTGCAATAATGATAATTAAAAAATTTGATTTGGATGTTCATGACTCTAAAAAGGTTTCAGAACTCATTTATTTCACAGATGCTAACACTTATGATCAGATTTTAAAAAATAAATCTCAGGCAGTAAATAAAATTGAAAAACTGGTAAAAGCTGGGAATAATAGTATTGGATATGAAAATATTTTCGTGGTCACGGGGCATGATGACGAAGATGTTTTAGGAATGCTAATAACTTCTAGTAGTGAAGAAAGCAGTTCTAAACAGGAAATTAAAGCATTTTTAAAAGTTTTTTCACCTTTAGATGTAATAAGATTCACTATTTTAGGTTTAATTGATGCCCGGCTTTTAACTGATGTCGGACCTCAAGATTTTTATCTGGCCTGTGTAGCTGTAGATGAAAAGGCCCGAGGCCAAGGAATCGGAACATTTATTTTAGAAAGTGCAGTGGAAATGTCAAGGGATGAAGGAAAAGAAAAGGCAGTATTAGATGTTGATTTTAATAATGAAGGGGCCCGGCGATTATATGAGCGATTTGGATTTAAAATCTCTGGCCAAAAAACCATGAGATGGTTTGGTGGGGAGAAGGGAATGTATAATATGGAGTTTTTAATTAAATAAAATAATAATAAATTATTTTTCATAATCAATTCTGAGATAGTGCTTGTTATTAATATTAATTAAATTTTTATACAATAAACTAAATAGTTGGTTTAATCAATTTCCGTGGTGGATATAATGCTTGACGACAGGAAGCAAAAAGAAATAATCAAGAAACGAAGAGAAGATTTTGAACAAGATAGTGGACATGACAGCGATAGAGTTAAAGGTGATGCACTAGATGATGAATGAGTGTGGGTTATAATATGGCTAAAAAAATATCAAATTCAGTAAAAGACAAAGAAACGGTTTTAATAAACAGTAAAAAGCCAGTAAAGAAACCGGACCCACAATTAATAAAACAGAGAAAGAAAGGCGACTGAAATCTGATTTTATATGTCTACTTCTTTTAATAACGCAAAAATAACACACATAGTTACTTTTGATCTTACTTTACCTAGTCATGATTTGACAGAGAGAAGTATAAATAACGCAATATTTTTTGGTGATGTTGCATCTATTAGCATGGAGTCTCTCAATTCTGAAGTATATGATCGTGAATACCTTGAAAAAACTCCGAAAATATTAACTTTCAGATTAGATTTTGACTTATTTTCTTTTATTAACCCTGCTTTAGAAAATGAAATGAATATTACAGTTTGTTTTGGCCAAAATGGAATAAATTCAGCCAGATTCGATTTTAATTTAACTTATCCTGTAATGACGCCGGAATTAATTAAAATTTCAGATGAAACTGGAGAATGGGTGGATTCATTTATTTTCCACTTGCTAAAGTCAAAAATAATAAGTTTATTAATCATCCCTGCTCAAAAACCATTACTTAATGTGCACTCTACTTATTCTGTTGTTACTAGTACAGATACTGAAATTAGTTCAATTATTATTGAAAAAGAAATTTTTGGAATTATATGGAATAACAAACATTATAGAATGGTTCATGATGACTTGGTATCAAAAGTCATGGAAAACAGTATACCCATATATCGGAATGATATAATTACCATCGCTGAACCCGCTGCTTTAATGATATTCCAGGGAAAGAATCTTAATTATGTTAATGAGCGGATTAATGCCGTTGAAATGCACCAAAGACAAAAATATCTTCTAAAAAAAATTGATTTTCAATTGGATTCTATTATCAGCCGTGTTAAAGAGAAAGAAAAAATTAACTTGAAATCTGCCATTGGTGAGATTGAAAACACACAAATCGAAATTCAATCAGCTTTAGAAATTTATAGAAATACAAGAATATCTGCTACAACATCTTTCATACTACTTTTCGATTTATTAAATGATGTTTTTAGATTAAATAATCAGTATAAATTCATTCAAGAAAAATTAAATGCATGTGAAAAAATATATGAGGGATTGCATTCTGAACAAAGAAACAACTTAATGGAAAGAATTGAATGGATTGTTCTTATTTTGGGTGTGGAATCATTGATTTTATTGTTTTTAACTGATGTAATATATGGCGGAAAGGTTTCTAGTCAATATCAAATCGAGATTATTATTTTATCTATTATTATCTCAACTTTAATTCTAATCCTTATCATTTTTTTATTTAAAAATTATAAATATATTTATTTCTGGTTAATCACTAAACTGAAGGATAGAAATGATGACGGGTGAAAAAGATGAAAATAGGAATTATAGTGTATTCTAAAACTGAAAATACGTATTCTGTAGCTGAAAAACTTCAAGAAAAGTTCCAGAAAAATGGTCATGAAGTAGAAATTGAACGGGTAGTTCCGGTAGGTGAAGTTCCTATGAAAGCAAAAAATGTGGAGTTTCAAAGCAAACCTGAGCTTGAATCATATGATGCTCTGATTTTTGGTGCCCCCGTGCATGCATTTTCTCTGGCACCACCCATGAAATCCTATTTGGAGCAAATTGACTCATTGCAATATAAGAAAATTGCTTGTTTTGTTACTAAGGGCTTAAGATTTAATTGGACCGGTGGAAATCAGGCCATTGGGAAAATGAAGAAACTTTGCGAGTCCAAAGGTGGAAAAGTAGTTGGAACCGATATTGTGGTCTGGAATAAGAGTAAGGATCAAAAAATTGACGAGATGATTCGGAAATTTGCTGTTTTATTTTAAAATACACATAAATATTCTTTTTTTAATATATTGGATTTAAGAAAATCCTCAACATCTTTGATAAATTCAGGGCTCCGGTCTCGAGGAAGCCAGTGTCCACACTCTTCAATCTCTACCCGCCGTGAATTAGGAATCAATTCGCTGGCCATTTCCACATCTGTACTGGGCACTAGAGAATCCTTTTTTCCAGTTAAAAGTAGCACGGGCATTTTAAGATTATGTACTTGATTTAGATAACATGTTCTCAGATTTTTATTTTCAATTTCACTTAGCTGAAAAGCTCTCCAGGCCCGACCACTATCTGGTATATTTCCTATTTTTATTAGTTGATCTATAACCTCATCATTCAGGGCCTGAGGATTTACTAGGATTCTTTTCAGGCTGATTTTTACCAGCAGTTTACTGGAGAGAATCAAATTATTCCTCCAATCATAGGTTCCAGAATGTCTCATGAGCCAAGTAGTTATTTGAGGATAAGGGATTTTATCAGTTAAACCATAGGGGGCAATTAAAACCAGATTTTTTACTTTTTCAGGATATTTTAGGGAATAACCCAATGCAATTCCTCCTCCCAGAGATAGGCCTCCTAAATTAATCTTATTAAAACCTAAAACTTTTATTAAATCATCCAAAAACTCTTGATACCACTCGATGGTATATGGGGCCTCTGGTTTTTCACTTTCACCATATCCTGGTAGGTCTGGAGCAATAACATGGTATTTTTCACCTAAAATACTCATAATGGTCCCATAGGAAAGTAGGGCCGAATCAAGGCCTCCGCCATGCAGAAGTAAAAGAGGGATTTTTGATTTTCCTGGCCCAGACTCATGAATCACAATATTAACCCCATTTACTTCAATTGAATGCTTTTTGATTTCCATAATATCTTCATCAGATTAATAGCGGCACATATTCTTATAATTGATATTAACACAATAATTAAACAGTTATATTTTATTTGTTCAAGGATTTGTTATTATGGAAATTATTTACAAAAAGATCAAGGATTTTTCGCAAAAAGAACTACAGGATTTGTTCCTTTCCGTGGAATGGGATTCGGGAAATTATCCTGAAAAACTAAAAAGGGCCATAAATAATTCGCACAGGGTTTACTCGGCCTATGATGGGGATAAATTAGTGGGTCTAATTAATTCTTTATCTGATGGAGTAATGACTGTCTATTTCCACTATTTGCTGGTCAGGCCAGAATATCAGAGTATGGGAATTGGGAAAAGGCTGGTGGAATTAATGCTGGAAGAATACGAGGGCCTGGCACGAAAAGCAATTATTGCCTATGATGATGAGGTTGAATTTTATAAAAAATGTGGTTTTGAAGTGGGAGAAGATAAAAGCGCCATGTTTGTTACTTATTTGAAAACATAACTTGGATAATAAATTTAATTGTAGAAGATAGAAGTCAATAAAAATATCCGGGATGCAGATTCATGGAGTGATTTACATGGATAAATATTTTAAAGAATACAAAATAAGCACAGACAAATCACTATTATCCATAGATATTATCTATAACTTCTTATCAAGCACTTATTGGGCGGGTGAAAGGTCAAAAGAGGTTATTAAGAAATCTATTGAAAACTCAATTTGTTTCGGGGTTTATTTTGGGGTTGAACAGATAGGCTTTGCACGTGTAGTATCTGATTACGCTACTTTCTGCTGGATGGGGGATGTTTTCGTCCATGAAAATCATCGGGGTTATGGATTAGGCAGAAAACTCATCCAAACAATTTTAGAATCAGAAGAATTTATAGACTTAAAGTGGATACTGGCTACTGATGATAAACATGAATTATATGCTCTATTGGATTTGAATTAGTGGAAGGCAAATATATGTGCCGTGAGCCCTAATTTTTCAATATCTTGTTTTCTAAATATTTTATTCATATCAAAATTTCATTAAATTAATTATTTTGTTTTTAGATCTAAATTCTCATAAAACCAAACCTTTATAAGCAACTTCATCAGAATATCAACTACTCGATATCAACTACTCGATATCAAGTGGTCGATATCGACTGATTGATATGAGAATGTGGATAAGTAAATTCCAATATTTATTCAATAAGGCCAATTTGCTAAATCCGCTATTAATAAATAATCAATTAATGAAATAAAATATTCTATAATCAAATAGGAGAAATTGATTTAGAATGTGGGATAACTGGAAGAATACATTACACAACTGGAAAAGTCTGCATGAGAAAGTAGATCAACTACATAAATTAGGCGGTTTGCGAATATGGATACTCCATGTACTTAGCCACGGCCCAAAAAACGGGGTAGAAATAATGGATTCTATACAGGAACACTATGAAGGAATGTATAAGATGAAAGATCATTTTTCAGACTTTTCTCATTCAGGAAGACACTACAACATGCATCTTAACAAAACCATGAAACGTGCGGCTTCACGCCCTTCGCCAGGTTCGGTTTATCCAATGTTAAAAAAAATGGTAGCTGAAGATTTAATAACTAAAATGGATGATGGAAAATACGATTTAACAGATACTGGCCGGGAAACCATCTATGAAATATTTGGAAATACCCATAACCGCCAGGGCACTTATCATCAGCCACAAGCCATTGAAAGTGCATTAATAGAAATTGACAACTACATTTCATATCTGGAAGATATAAACAAAGAGAATCTAGCTCATCATAAAGAGATAATAGGGTCTTTACAGGAGAGAATTACTAAAATTAAAGATTCACTTCATGAAAATTAAAAATAAATAAGGCCCCCTCTGTATTATTATCTACCGCCTCCAACTGGTTTATAAAATACTTCTCAGGGGCCTTATATCTTCCTAATTTTTACATAGATAGCTCGCCTTAGCTGGGGCTATCTTCAAATTTCACCCTCAATCATAAGTCTATCACAAAATCAATATTAAAACTCAAAAATTCACAAGAATCATTTAAACCAATGCCATGGTGAAATGTTAAGAAATAAATAAATTTAGAATAGAAAAAAAGATTAGTTAAGGATGTAAAAATATGGAATTTGAAAATTTGGCAAGAAAAACCATTGAAACTGAATGTGAAGACTATTATTTTGGTATTGCTGATTTATCCAATGTAGAAAAGTCTGAAACTAGAAAATATGGCTCTCTATTGGATGAATATCCTAATGCGATTTCTATAGGCCTAACCATGTTTCCTAAGATTTCCCACCATACACATCAAAGTGAATTTGAAAAAATTTATAATAACACAAAGAACGCCACGGATAGTAAACTGGATCTTATAACGACACAATTGAGTGAAATTCTGCAGAAAAATGGCTATGCAGCTTTTTCAGTTCCAAAGATCGAAACTAATGAAAAATTATTCCTGTATTTACATAAAATGGCTGTTACTATGGCGGGGCTAGGGCGAATTGAAAAAGATTGTACTTCCCTAACTCTGGATAAGAATAAATATGTTAATTGGGGCACCGTACTAACTAATGCCCCACTATAACCTATTTTTTTGAATTATATCTGGTGATAAAATGTTAACTAAATTTAGCTTAAAAATGTTAAATAGGGAAGCAGCTTCTCCAAAAAATAAGTCTCTAGAAATTATTAAAAATCTTAATATCGGATCTAGAATGGTTGTAGTAGATATAGGGTCTGGTGGAGGATATTTTGCCCAGGAATTTTCCAAAAAAGTCGGTGAAAAGGGGATGGTTTATGCCATTGATGTCAATCAGAAGGCCCTGGATTTTATATCTGATAATTTTGAAAAAGAAAATATTAAAAACGCTAAAACATTATTAGGTAATTTTAATGGTGTAAATCTGCCTGAAAAGAGTGTTGATTTGATTTTTTTAAGAAATGTTTTTCATCACCTATCTAATCAAGAGGAATATTTTAAAAACATAAAGAAAATTCTTAAAAGTAATGGTAAAATTGCCATAATTGATTATAACCATAAAGGATTTAGTTTGTCAGGATTTTTAGGCCATTATACTCCTGAAAATAAATTATTGGATATTATGGGCCGTGCTGGGTTTTTTAGTTCGCAGAAATTTGATTTTCTTCATAATCAATTATTCATGATCTTTGAAAAGAAAAAGTGATTTTTTCTTATTTTATGGGATTTTTATTAATCTTTTATTAGAAATAAATTAATAAATAGTTTAAATCGAAAAAGGAATGATTTGAGTGTCTATTAAAGCAGCAGTTAAGGAACATTTTCAGCAAAGCCCTATTGCTGAGCACTGGGCCTATTTTTTCCCAGATGAGATTGTAACTGAGGTGAATGAACTAATTTCCGAGAATAATGGCCTGGAAATTAGAAAATTTAATCCTCGTGATTTAGATAACTGCACAGAACTATTCAAAAAGGTATTTTCCTCTGCTCCCTGGTATGATGACTGGAACTCTTTGGAACAGGCCCAGAATTATCTGAGTGAATTAATTAGAAATCCTGCATTTGAAGGATTTGTGGCCTGTGAAGGTTCTAATGTGGTGGCTGTTTGTTTAGGCCATAATAGGTCCTGGTGGAATGGCCAGGAATTCTTTGTAGATGAGTTTTTTGTAGAAAATGAAATGCAGGGAAATGGAATAGGAACAAAATTATTGGATGAGGTTTCTAATTATCTCATCTGTCAGAATTATATTCGTTTGACACTATTAACTAATAAAGAAATACCGGCCGAAGCATTCTATCTGAAAAATGGCTTTTATAATAATATTGAACGGACGGTAATGGTTAAAGAGCTTTAATATTATTTTTTTTAGTTTAATTTAAAGAAATTATAAGAATTTTTCAAATTTTTTTTCTAGTTTTGAGCGATTAGTTAAATCTTTTGGATATATAGCGATTAAATCAATATTATATTTTTTACATATTCGTTTTTTAAGTTTTGCTTTTTCTTTATATTTAGAATCATTCATTAGACCAAAATATTCAATAAAAGTTTTATTAATAATGAAATCCCCCCTATAATTCCCTTCGGGATATTTTGGTTCTTTTTCATGGCAAATAGTGTTGCTATGCAGAAAATCGTCAATTGTTTTTTCTGCTAAGGAATAACATAAATGACCATCTTTTGCTAAACAACGAGTACCTCTAGCCATCCTTTGAGAATCTTGATCTAAAACATCTGCTTCAATCAAGGCATTAAACCAGGATCCAAAAATCTTTTTAACTCTAATTAAGTTCGGTTTTCTTTTTAGAATTTTTAAAAGAGATAATCTTTCTTCAGTTGTTAATCCATGAAGATCATTCATTCCACTCCCATAATTTTGTGGAGGTATCATTTCTGTTGTTTCAACTAAATCGTGTATATATTGAATTATTTCTTCTTTAGATGCACTTAAAAGCCCTGAAGCTAATATGGTGTCTCTAAGACACGGAGAACAAAAATCAATCTGGTTCATTCCTAATCTTCTAATTAATGGCTGTGGTAAAGAATTTTCAATAAATTTATTATAACATAATGGACATTTTTTCCATTCTGGGTCTCTAATTTTTTCTGTTAATCCAAGTTCTTCTGCACGTGAAATGGCAAAATACATTAAAATATTATACCAAGCATATCTGGAACATATGGGATCATCTGAAATCCATTTCTCTATAATTTCAGAAGGAGTTATATTAATTAATTCATCTTTAATTTCCCAATACCATCCCCATTGGCTTTTATTTATCTCCTCTTCTAAAGTTCTATCATGATCAATTGTCCACCATTTTAAAATAAATTCATTTTTGCAATAATCTGGATTTCCATTAACCTTCCTATAGGCGGCTCTATCTCGATAATCATAAACGCTCATTGTATCAGGTTCAACCATAGATTAATACATTTATATTCAAAAAATAGGGTTATAATGAATTTCTAGTTCGCCTACACCTGCGGCCTTTGATAAAAGACCATATATTTAGTATGGATATAATCCTTAAAATAACTCACTCTTTCTTATCCTGGGTCATGGCCAGCAATATAGCATCTGATTCATGGACATCATAGTATTTGAAGTGGCCGATGAACTTTTTAAGATGTTCTTCTCCGTCTTTAGTTAGGTAGTACTCTTCCTCAATTTCTTCAACTAAAAGTTCATTTTCCTTTAATGGATGAATAAGATGATCAAATTGGCCTTCAAATCGTAATGCCCGTTAACGGTGGCTTTAAGTTCACTGAGTACAGGGATGTAGTTATCTGGATGAAAACTCGCTTCAGGGATATAATAATATCTGGCCTAGTTTTTGATTCTTTGGCCCATAAAGTGGATAAAACCCCGTTTCTACTGGCCAGCTGATTTTCTTCCCAGCATTTTTTTAGGATTATTAGGCTGGTTTTAATTTTGATCTGCGAATTGCCACCATGCTACTGTTCCTAAAAGACCTAATAAAGTAGTTAAGATTAAGATCATATAACTGATTAAATCAGGATTTGGAGCACCAGCACCCGAAATTCCACTATAAATGGCGGGAATGGCCCATGGGAAGTAGGGGGTGATATTGGGGATCCCCACAAACATTATTTGGGTCACAATCAAGGTACCAATTACAAAACCTAATGGTGCCAAGTATCCTCGAGAAAAGCTCGCCACAAGGGCTACTGGGGTACAGAGCAACATGGTAAAAAATGAAGTTATTAGGAAAATAATAAAGTAATGGTACGCTATTATAATAGACCAATGGGTAATATTCACTAAAAATCCGGTTAAAATTCCAGAAAAAAAGAGAATTAAGGATAGTAAAAAACTCCATGCAATAATGGTAATAAATTTTGATAAAACTATGCTGTACCGGGGTACGGGTAATGCTAAGAGGTCTTGTACCACCCTATCAGAATATTCTCGACCAAAAACCCAGGCCGTAATGGTTCCAAAACCAATGGTCCCCAGAGTTAATATAATCATAATTAGCAAACCAAAAAAGGAAGACCAGTCATCTTTAAACATGGAAGCTTTGGCACTGACCATGGCAGAATTACCCACAAGCTCAGGATTTTTGGAAACAAAAACCATCAACCCCATGGTGATACCAATGCCGGAAAAAGCCAATAATGTTATTATAAATATTTTAGACTTTCTTACTTTAAGAATTTCTGCCCAAACAGTAGGATATAAACCTTTCATCTAAACAATTCCTATTTGACCAATAATTCTTAAGAAATATGATTCAAGTTCTTCTTCTTCAACTTTTAACATGGATGGTGGAAAACCTGCATCTACCAGATTTGAATTCACATCTTGTGGATGAATTATGGCATTTTCATTAGTAATTTCAATCAAACCTTCTTCATTAACTGTTGGATTATAACCTTTTCTGGTTAAAATTGACATTGCCCCATCTTTGTTCTCTAAATCAATTAACAGACTTCTCTTACGGAAACAATGCAATTCTTTAGCATCCATCTCTTGAACAAGTCTTCCTTCATGGATGATACCAATGCGAGTGGCAATCTTGGAGATTTCACCAAGGATATGGCTGGAAATAAATACGGTAACTCCTTTATCGAAGGCAAGGTCACGTAAAAGTTCTCTTATTTCAACAATACCTGCTGGATCTAGCCCATTGGTAGGTTCATCCAGGATAAGAATTTCAGGATTGTGTATCAGGGCTTTTGCAAGTCCTAATCGCTGAGCATTCCCTAAAGAAAGATGTTTTGCCTTTCTATCTTGATAAGGACCAAGTTTAAGCTTTTCAATAATAGAATCTACTGCATTGGGGCTGGGAAGAAAACGTAATCTGCGGGTGATTTCCAGATTTTCTCTTACAGTAAGTTCGGGGTAGGAGTAAGGTATTTCCACAAGATAACCTACATTATTCCAGAGATTATGGCTTCGAGAATGGACTTTTTCATTATTTAAGTATGATGAACCAGTTGTGGGACGTACCATACCCAGTATCATCCTGATGGTTGTGGTTTTACCAGCACCATTCAAACCTAAAAACCCATATATTTCTCCTTTATTGACATTTAGGGATATTCCTTCTACGGCTTTTACAGAGCCATAGTTTTTTGATAGATTTTCGGTTTGAATAATCTCGTCCTTGATTATTTTTTTCAATTAAAACGCCCCTTTTGTTATAATTCTCTATTTAATTATTTTTCGTTTTCTTCTATTATTAGGTAAGATGATAATGCTTCAATCCATAATTCCATTGATGCTTCAAAATTTCCCCCTTGAAAATCATCCCGGTGTATTATAAAATGAATCATTGATAGCAATAGGCCATTGAGAGACTCCATGTCCACTCTTTTCATCCAACCTTGTTCCATCCAGTAATTAAAATATTTAGAAATGTCTTTCTGATCGCGTTGTAAGTGTTCGTTCAAGGTTTTTTCAGGGAGTTTTAGGAGGAGTAATTCATAATTTGATGAAGTTATCTCTTTGTACAGAGGCATGGTAGTTAACAATTCAACCATTTTATTAAGAAAAGTTTTGAAACATTCGCGTCTATTTTTTCCTGGCTGAAATACGTTTTCGAACATTTTCTCTTTAAATTTATTTTCTACCTCTTCTAAAACATCAAAGTATAATTCTTCCTTGGATTTATAAAATAAATAGAATGAACCTTTAGATATATTTGTAGCACTTACAATCTCATCTATTGTTGTTTTTTGAAGCCCATATTTCTCGAAAAGATTTCGCCCTTCTTTTAACAGGGATTTCTTAATTACTTCTTTTTCTTTTTCACTCCAAGGCCTAGGCATATTAATCTCCTTTATACTCTGTGACTAATTATATAAATATGGTCATACAATATATAAGTTTCTATTTATGGATTTTAAAAACCTATTTAAAAATTGACCATTTATGACTTTTAAATATCAATCTGATGAATTAAAAATTCACAAACTTTTTAATTTTTTTTTTGATTGGTTTAGATATGTATTTTATACCTTGTATGAAGAAATAAAGAGGACATTTAAAAAAACAACTAATTATCATTTCCACTTTTCACGCCATGTAAAAAATTAAAATTATTAGATTAATTTACTCAAATAAACTCACTCTTTCTTATCCTGGGCCATGGCCAGTAATATAGCATCTGATTCATGGACATCATAGTATTTGAAGTGGGAAATGAACTTTTTCATATGTTTCTCCCCGTCTTCAGTTAAATAGTATTCTTCCTCAATTTCTTCAATTAAAAGTTCAGGTTCTTTTAAAGGGCGAATAAGATCGTCAAACTGGCCTTCAAAATCGTAATGTCCATTGCAGGTGGCTTTAAGCTCGCTGAGTACTGGGATGTAGTTATCTGGGTGGAAAACCCTTTCTAAGGATTTAACAATATCTGGTCTGGTTTTGGATTCTTTGGCCCATAAGGTGTATAAAATCCAGTTTCTAAAGGCCACCAGTTGATTTTCTTCCCAACATTCTTGTAATGGTAGTTTATATTCCTGTGAATAATCTGCTTCATCACCTTTTTGGGCGGAAATAGCTTCTCTAAGTAAACCTACAGCATCTTTAAAGATATTAGCCCCTACAATTAATCCAATCACTGCATCCACGAAATAAACACCGTATATTGCGAAAATAGCACCTATAATAACTGATGTACCGATAAATATATGGTTTTTAGAATCTACCGACTGGGATATTAAGGTTAAACTGTTGGTGACCTTTCCCACATATCGTTGATAATAAAAAAGAAATACTGCGGCCAATATGGCTATTCCTTCAACGCCTATAACTAGATAAGGTAGGGTCATAGGTGCAGCATGCCCCGCTAAGGTGGCTAATAGGTGAGTGACTGAATCGAATAAAACACTCACTGCAGCAATGAATAATCCAAAGATAACCAGAAATGTACTTAGATTTTCTCGGTGATATTTAATTCCCAGCCAAACTAAAATGGCCTCCACAGTGTCCATGGTAGCATCAGTACCATCTGCAATTAAACCCATACTGCCGCTTATTAAACCACTACCTAGTTTAAGCACTGCCAGGAAGGCATCTAAAAATGTGGTGTTTTTGGCCGTGGTGGAAGGTTTTAATTCTTTATCTGCCAGGATTGCCTCTTTTTTAGTACTTTTTACATATTTTTCAGCTTTAATCAGGCCTTCTGCTGTTAATTCATATTTTTTATCATCATTCAGCTTAACCCAGCCATCATCAATCAACTTAGCCATTTCTTCTTCAGTTCCTTGGCTGGCTTCATGGGTTATTCCATCTTCCAGATGAGAGCGCATGTGGGAAAGTGTGAAAAGTAATCTTTCAGCCAAGGGCTGACCTTTCTCAGGTAACTGCTGATACCAAATCAGAGATAAAAATAATATGGATTTTTCCCATAATTCATCTAAACTAAGTGGGCCTTGGTGAAGGGCCATCATCAGAAATTTATCGTAACCTAAAACTGTTTTATTATCAGCCATTTATTCATCTCCTTTAGATCCATCTTTATAAACATTATAATTAATTAATATCAACAGATAGGTGTTTTATTCTTATAAATTATAAAATTTAAATTTATATATCTTTGCTGAGTATTTACGTTAATTATTTAAGTTTAAATTTAATAAGTTATCATATAGCTTTTATGAGTTTTGGGAGATTAAAAATGTTTTGTTGGAGGATTCAATTATGCATATGAGTAAAAATCGTATCGAAACCTTGGTGGACGGAATATTCGCCATTGCCATGACGTTACTGGTTTTGGATTTAGCGGTACCCCATTTAAATGCCCCATTAAGCAACATGGTAATACAACATGCTCTTTATGGTTTATTACCTTCTTTTATCTCATTGGCTGTAAGTTTCGTTCTGCTGGCCATGTTCTGGAATATACATCATCGTATTTATAGCCAGATAAAGTCCGTGAATACTACCTTACTTTGGGTAAACATGATATGGCTATTATTTATAGTTTTAGTTCCTTTTTCAGCCTCTTTAAATGGAGATTACGGGGATTTCACTATTTCGGATATTATTTTTAATATAAACATGCTGGGAATAGCATTAGTTCTTTTCTTGAATGTTTACATAATAAATCGTAGTGATTTTTTACATGAAAATGCGGATATGGGACAACTAAAGTCCAGTGAAAAATCTACATTGCTATTTATAGCAATTGCCCTGGTTGCTTTGGCTTTGGCGTTTATGACTCCGCGTTGGGGTAATTTAGTGTATCTTCTTATTTTCCCTCTGGAGATGCTAATTGATAGATAATTTAGAAAAAAGTAAATGAAATATAATCTACTATTCCTAGATTTCATTTTTTTATTCAGTTATCTAAATTCATCAAAATAAGTATGCAAAACAACTGTTTTAATTTAAATAAGAGTTTATAGGTTTATAATAAATTTAAACAAAAATAAAAAAAGTTATTCAAAAAAAGTAATTAATCATTTAATTTCAAGCTGGCAACATAGTTATATTCTTTTTTAAGATTCTTAGCCAGGTTTTTATCAAATATAATTTCTGGTTTTCGGCCAAAATGTTCGCCGGCCAGTTTCAGATGATAAAGGCCAATCCCCACATCCATAGGAGGATATTTTTTAGTCAAAAGTCCTTTAACACGCCCGGGTTCAATATAATATGCATGGATTAAGTTTTTATCTCCAGTAAAAAACCAGGACTGAGCATTAGTTGCAGTAGGAGCTATACGAGCTGCTTCCAGTATATTATCAGCACCTTCGATGTCAGTTATTTCTTTTAGCGGTTTTCTTTTAAATTCAGAGATATTAGTTCTGTGCAATGTTTCCTGGGGGTTCCCAAAGGGCATTAAAATTATAAATTTTAGATTAGAAATTTCTAAAGCCTCTTTTTTTAGAGTGGGAATGCCCTGCCAGCATGCTCCTAATCCATTGGCCGAAAGGAATAGGTCCATCTGCTGTAGCATGAATCCTACGTTGCTCAAGTAACTTTCTTTAACCTCTGAAAATACGGCTATGTAATGAGGGGCTTTTTTCATCATCCTTCTTTTCACTAAATCAGGTGATATTATTTTAAATTCAATTTTAATGTTTTCATGCAAGGGTTCCAATGTTTGAAGACAATCTGAAATCTCCTTTAAAGTGTTTTCATCCAGTGGAGTTAAATCAAACTTTCTAATGGACTTTCTTTTGAATATTGTTTCATAAAGGTCTGCTTTATCCATTCTATCACCAATAATGCTCTTAAATTCTTTATTTTAAATGTAATGTCATTATTTTATAATTATTTTAAACTTTTAGCAAAGTTTTCAGCATCTTTAAAATCATCTTCATTGGGCTGGCCTTTATTATGTCCACCTACTAATTTTAAAGGCCCATAGGTGTCAAATCCTTTGCACTCAAAGTCACCCAGAACTTCAAAGCCTTTATGGGATAATTTTTCACTTAACCATTTATTTGGTTTTCCATTGCCGCTGGTAATGAATGTAAATGCTTTTTTGTTTTCAACTTTATCCAAGCCTTCCACAAACTTTCTAAGTTTTTTGTGGGGGCGGTAGTAGTATATTCCAGAACCAAAGCCAATTAGATCATATTCTTTTATGATATCTGGATGGGCATCTTTTAAATCTATTAAATCTGCTTCCAGAGCCTCGGAAATTACTTCAGCGATTTTTTTAGTATTTCCATGATGTATTGACTTGTAAATTATTGCAGTTTTCATTTTTCATTCCTCTTTTTTTTGGTTTGGATAATTTGACAACTTTCGAATTATATCTTAAAAATTTTAAGATTCATTATTATGTAGCTTTAAAAGTTCATTAACTTCATTAACCATTTCTTCATTCACTCTAGCCACTAAAAATTTGCCTTTTCTCTCAGTAAATATTAATTCCGCGTTGGATAATTCTTTAAGGTGATGGGAAATAGTAGGGGCGCCAATATTCAATGACTTGGTAATATCACTGATTAAGCATCCACATTCTGCTTCGTAACAATTTTCCTGTTTTTCAACGATTTGTAAGTATAATTCTAAGCGATTAGGATTGGATAGAGCTTTGAAGACCTTGGCCATTTTTTTGGTATCCATGGGGTACACCGTAAATATTTTTATAATTTGATAAGTATCGAAATGAACTATTGCTGAAATTATATATAAAGATTTGCTTTGAAAATTAAGGTGATATTCTAATCAATCTGATTAATAAAATAAATAATAGTTTAAAGAAAACCAGATATAATTACATTTAAAAATTAATTACTTGTGTGGGAATAAATGGGCAAAGCAAAGTTTAATCTGGAACACAAGGAAATATTAGGCCCTTTTGTGCTGGAAATAACAGACGTAGTGTTTGGTAAGATTTTTGGTATCTTAATTACAAGTTATCTTGCTTACTATATTAATAAGAAATTATTTGCATTTTTCTATGACTAAATCAGTATAATTTCTATAAATCCTGAAAAATCTGCAGAAAAACGAAATTTATATATTAATAACTTATAACTGAAATCTAATTAATATAAACCTTTATTTGAGAAAAGGGTGAGGAAATTGATTAAATGTCCCCAATGTGGATTAATTAATGAAGAAAACTCAAATTTTTGCAAGTCTTGTGGAGAAAATATACATTCTACCTGTGATTTTTGTCCAAAATGTGGTAAAGAAAATTCGGGGAATGCTAAATTTTGCGCAAATTGTGGTAAGAGTTTAGAAAAACAAAATAGTGGTTTAAAAACTCAGAACAATCTAAAAACTAAATTAAAACCAGATGGATCTGATAATTCTGGCAAAATAGTTGCCCTAGATTTAACTCCGGCTGAATCACTTGTACTTTTGAACCAGGGAACTTTAACCAAAGAACTGCTGAAAGTTACATTCATAGATCTTATTTTCAAAAATGTCTTTAAAATAGATGTTCAGGAAGTTGAAAAGAAAGGAATATTTGGAAGGAAAATGGTTAAGGAAACCTACCTTCATGAAGGAAAAAATTTCAACATGCCTCTTAAACCTCATGAAGAAGTTTTCAGGAAACATCTACCTAGTAAAGTTGACAGCAAACGATTTAGAAAGCTTCAACAGAGTGTAGCCAGGTCATCAAGTGACTATAACCGGAAGAAACTACTGGAACCCTTGACTTCTCAGGGATATTTACACGTGGAAAAAAAGTTTTTAGGAAAGAAATATTCTTTAAGTGATAAAGGCGAAGAAACAAGGGTATTAATCTTGAAATTAAAAGAAGAAGGCCAAAATTTGGAAAATTGGATAGAATCAGATCCTGAAAGAGCCCGAGCATATCTTTTAATGGGTGGATCAAATATTTTCCTGACTGATGACTATTATTTTGAGTGGTTTAAGAATAACTCTAAAAAAATAGCCATATTATTTGCTGGTGCAGCTGTTATTGGAACGGCCTATGCATTCAGCAGAATTCGATGGTATCGAGGATTTAGTTTTTCGCCAGATATGGACTTTGATGACTTTGGTAGTTTTGATGACAGCTTTGTTGATATATTCTCCGATGTTAGCACCTTTGATGCCTTTGATTCGGTAGAATTTGATGATTTTGATGCGGGATTTGATGGCGGGGGATTCGACGTTGGTGATGGTGGTGATGGTGGAGGGGGTGGAGAATAGAATTTAACTCCCAAATAAACTTTTTATTTTTATTTTATTAGCAAAATGAATGCCATGATTCAGGAAATAGATGGCAAATATTACAATCACCATCCCTAAAACTTTCACTAAATAAATATAAGTTCTTTCAGCTATAAAATCGCGAGATTTCCCGGTAGCATAACCTATGGCTATTTTTGAACTTACTAAAAGTCCATAAAACCAGATTATAAATATAATAAGAAATGGAATTATATCGTAATCTATGATCGAGAGATGAAATTAAATATAAGAAGGCCAATTATTTTTATATAAAATACTCATAGTTTGACTCTAATTATATGATATAGGTGGTATTTTTTGTCTGATAAATCTGATAAGCCCGATAAATTTCCTAAAGATGATATACGTTCCAAGTCTGAAAAAATCTCTTCTAAAGGCCGCAAATTCATCCTATTATGGGTAATAGGAATTATATTAATTTTTTTTGTGGTAGGCAGTTTCATGGTAGGGGCTGTTTATGAGGATAAACAATCAGACATTGCTAAACATATAGCGCGTATGAGCCCTAATCTTACCGAGTCTGGACTAACCCCCGGAGAACAGAATCTTTATATTAACAACACTACTAAGGTACTTACCGGAATCTACGTGGATCAAATTAGAGATTTATCTTTATCAGACAGTAAATGGACCGTTGATTTCTATATCTGGTTTAAATGGAACGGTAGTAAGGTTAATCCCGGCGAAAACTTACAGATTGTTGACGGGAATATTATCGATAAAAAAATAAAGGATAATTATACTAATGGAACGCAACATTACCAGATTTACTATGTTACAGCTGAAATAAGTAAATTTTTTGATGTTTTAAGATTCCCCATGGATAATCACGTGCTCACCTTAGAAATAGAGGATGAACAAAACGAACGATCAGATTTAGTCTTTGTTGCAGAAAATAATACCTCTGATTTCAGTTCTCGGATACAGATTCCAGGTTATAATATTGATAAAGTCGCTGTTATTGAAAAACCCCATACCTATAAGTCCAATTTTGGTGATCCTCGAATAGGTAGCAATAACACCACTTTTTCGCAATTAAGAATGGGTATTGATATATCCCGGCCAGATTCAGGATTTTATTTCAGAATATTCATAGGCCTATTTGTTGCTGTAATAGCTGCGTTACTAGCTCTGTTTATTAAGCCTACCAAAGTTGATCCACGGTTTGTACTGGGGTCCGGAGCTTTATTTGTGGCAATTGCCAACTTTATCATTACCTCTGAATTAATACCAAAAACTGGTGCCATGACTCTGGCTGATATGGTGAATAATTTAGGTTTGATTCTGATTCTGGTAACTCTTATTGAATCCACAATTTCTTTATATCTTTATGATAAGAAAGGTGAAAAGAAGTTATCGTGGGTACTGGATAGAGTTTCTATAGTACTTCTTGTAGTGATTTACATTATCATAAATGTTGCTATGGTAATCAGTGCATGGTAATTAGAAATTTTCTAATCTAGACCATTTCTAGATAATATGGGAAAATCAGAACATTATCTGAAAGATAAAAGCTATTTGATATTTCAATCAATTTGTATCCATGTTGGGAAGTAAATGGACTGAATATATTGAATCGCTGATTAATCATTCACTAGTATATTTTCATTCAGACTAATTTCAATTAGACTATTTTTAAATATATCTAAACCTTCTTCCATTTCTTCTTTTGAGATATTTAAAGCTGGAAACATTCTAATTACATTTCCCTGAGTTACATTTAAAAGAAGACCATTATCAAAACATTTGGAATTTAAAGAAGCAGTAATATCCTCATCAGCCATTTTCATGGCAATCAAAAGTCCTTTACCCCTTACATCTTTTATTAAATCAGGATACTCTTTTTTTAATTTCATGAGTTCAGCAAGGGCAAATTGACCTACAGATTTCACATTTTCACAGATTTTATTATCTAACATGTATTTGATAACGGCATAGGCCACCGCACAACCCAGAGGATTTCCACAATAGGTTCCTCCATGATCTCCTACTTCCAGTTTGTCATGAACCTCTTCGCTCATTGCAAAGGCTGCAAAAGGGAATCCGCCAGCAATGCCTTTGGCCATGGTTAAAATGTCAATTTTAACTTTATCTGATGTGAACATGGAACCAGTTCGACAAAATCCGGTCTGAATTTCATCTAATATCAAAAGAACATCATTTTCATGACATAAATTGGATAATTTTTTTAGATAATCCTCATCAGGGATATTTATCCCACCTTCGCCCTGTATAGGCTCCACTATTACAGCTGCCACGTCTTGAGTGATAATCTGAGCCATTGCAGTAATATCATTATATGGAACAAATATGTGGTGGGGAATTAGGGGATTAAATTTGTTCCGATGTTTATTTTGGCCAGTGGCAGATACAGTGCTGATAGTTCGGCCATGAAAACTCTTTTCAGTAGATATGATGTTTAATTTTCCAGTTGCTTTTCTGGCTAGTTTGATAGCAGCATCATTTGCTTCTGCTCCACTATTTGCGAAAAACACACGGGTTAAATTTTCGGCCAGTACCTCTTTTTGCATTAATGATATAAGTTTGGAACGTGTAGGAGAATAGGTAGCCCCCGAATTAGGGTTTTGAATAATTTTTTTACTCTGTTCCACCAGAGCCTCGGTAATTACTGGATTAGCATGCCCGATGCTGGTTACACCCCAACCCGAAGTGAAATCTACATATTTTTGGCCTTTTTCGTCGTAGACATATATTCCTTGGCCTTTTTCTATTGATATCTTTGTTTTATTTGCAAAAGAAGCATAGTGATTATCTTCAATTTGAAATGTGTCTGTAATTTGGTCCATATTATCGCCAGAATTATTATAATTATCTTTTCACTTAATTTAATTTTTTAATACTAATATATTTTTATAATCTTAAGAGAAAAACACTACTGTGAATGAATAAGAGACTATTTTAATGGTTTAATATAGGTTAGTAAATAATAAGGTTATTAAAATGAAAAAAATCACTTGGATAACATATATAGGAGCTCTTCTATTAGTGTGCTTAATGGTTTATGAAAGTTCTGCTTACTATTTAATGTCTCAGGAAACTATTGTAGTGGGTTACCTTCCAAGTGACCATGATTCTGCTCTTTTTATTGCAGATGCAAAGGGCATGTTTGAAAAAGAGGGATTTAATGTGGAAATGGTCCCATTTCGTTCAGGAACAGAAATGGTTCAGGCTGCTGACCGGGGTCTTATTGATGTAGGTTATTGCGGAATGGCTCCTGTTTTGAGGGGAATCGACAAAGGGTTTGCTGTGAAGGTGGTAGCACCGGTTAATCTGGAAGGTAGTGGTATCATGGTTAAAAATGATACTATAAAAAGTGTTACTGATTTAGAGGATAAAACAGTGGCTACTCCGCCAAGTATTTCTATACAGGATATTCTATTAATCTATTTAATGCATGAAAACAATTATTCCACCAATTCCTTCTTCAACACCGATGTGGAAGTACCTTTAATGGATGAGAGCCTGAAATCAGGTTCAGTTGATGCGTTTATTGCATGGGAGCCATATGTATCACAATCTTATATGAGTGGTGATGGTAGTTTGTTAATGTACTCTAGTGATATATGGCCAAATCATCCCTGCTGTGTGGTCATTGCCAATCAGAAATTTATTGATAAAAATCCTCAAATGTTAAGAAAATTTTTGAAAGTCCACTCACAAGCAACCAGTTATGTTCAGTCCCATAAAAATGAAACTATAATTATAGTGTCACAGAAGCTTGGTGTGAATAAATCCATAGCATCATCCTCACTAACCCAGGTTAAATTTACAAGTATACCTGATTCGGAATTTAAGGAAAATGTTAACAAATTGGCGGAATTCATGCATTCCTTAGGTTATTTACAAAATAATCTAACTGATGATGAAATATTTGATTTTAACTATCTTTAAAAAAGATTATTATAATGTCAATAACAAAAATATTTTTTTATATTCCCATATTAACTTTTTTAATATAAATGTTATATTTTTCTGCATTTATTAAACAAATCATGATAAATTAGTTTAATGATCATAGAACATTGTTCGGGTGTTAGTTTTTTTCATTCGACAGGAAAGATAGTATAATGATAACCACACTTATAGACATCCCAATGAAGAATGCGCTCTGAAAACCAGTTAAAAGAGCACTTTTTGGAATTATGAGTTGATAAGCACCTATGGGTTGCATGATGTCCATCTGTTTTGACTGGGCACTGATTACGCTGTCGAATATTCCCTGAAAAACAACCATACCCATTACCAGGCCCAGATATCGTGCAGTATTCATTAAGCTGGAAATGGCCCCTGTTTTTTCAGAAGAACTGTGGCTCATGACCATTTTGTTGTTGGCGGGTCCGAACATGCCTTCACATAAGGATCGTATGGCCAGGGCGATGAAAATGAATAAAATTCCAACCGTCAGATCCATTATGGTGAAGATTAGTGTAGAAATGATGAGTGCAAGCGCGGAAAAAATTGCCACAGGTTTTGATCCAATGCGGTCTGATAGATAGCCGGATAGTGGTCCTGTAACCAGAATCAGCAAAGAAGGTATGAGTATTATCATCCCTGCAAAGTCAGCACTGTAACCATGGATTAATTCCAGATAAAATGGAACTAAAAAGATGGTTCCAGTTAAAACTAGATTGGCCAGGAAAGTGGCTAACAATGCGGTGGTTAGATAAACGTTCCTAAGAACCTGTAAATCAAATAGAGGAGATTCGTGTTTCCATTCCCAGATAACAAAGCAAACTCCCAGCATAGTCACCAGGATCAATCCCAGAGGGAACCATTGGGGTAGGTTATTTATGTCCCGTGTTACTTGAATCAAAAGTAGGAATGAAATGATAGTTAATAAGGCTAGAATGGAACCGATAAAATCGAAACTGGATGGTTTTTTAAGTTTTTGCCTTACAGGTATATATTTATTGGCTAAATAAATGGTTAAAATGGCTAATGGAATGTTCACAATGAATATCCATCTCCAATTTGCGTATGTATCTATAAATCCTCCTAAACCATATCCCAAGGATAATCCAATGGTGGTGGCCAATGAAATATACCCAAATGCTTTCCCTCGATTTTCAGGACTGAAACTAAGAGTTACCATCGCTGGAATCACTGAAAGCAACATTGAGGATCCAATGCCTTGTATGATGCGGAATAATAGTAAATGATAAAAGTTCAGTGAAACTGCACATAGGTACGCACCGGCGGCAAAAATAAACAGTCCCATTATGAATATCTTTTTGTAACCAATAAAATCCCCCACTCTTCCAAAAATAAGTAGAAAGCTGGTGAGGATAACCAAATGAATGATAACAACCCATGCGACCATGTTGGTACTTATATCTAGATACTGGGAAATGGTAGGCAATGAAATGTTAATAATGCCTGCACTCAATGACCATAAAAAAACACCCATAACCAGGGGCAGTAATATGAATAATCTTCGATGTTTTTCAACGGTTTTTTTATTTCTCATTTAATTTGCCTGCGATTAATAAATATGGTTTACATATTAATCCATATTAAATATGGTATCTTGGATTAATTTATCTTTAGAGTTGATTCATTAGATTGAATTTTAATGAAAAATGCTTAATAGCGAAATTAAAATTCTTTTTTCGTATTTTGCTTATTGAAATAAATCGTAAACTGTGTTCCAAGTTATAGTTAAAGTTCTATTCTCCTGTTAATTCGCTTTCTTATTCAAATAACTAACTCAAGTGCGGAAATGGTGTCTTTTTAAGATTGATATCTTTTGGAATAACAATTCAATTATCAATAACTATCTAATTTAAATATATTCTTTTCCAATCCTTTGATTTTGATCTTTATTTTAGTAATTGGGTTATTTACTGTTTTTAATGAAATAATGCTTAACCAATTAAGTTTTTTTCTATATTGACTAGCAAAAAGAACTAATATTATATGGATAAAAAAATTAACAGTTTATTTTTATTTAATCGGTCATTGCCAAGTAAATCGTAAATATAACTTAAAATTCCATAAAAACTATATTTTGTTAATATATGGTTCTAGTAATAAAATATCGGAATTTTAAGCTAAATTAAACTTAGAAATAATTGAATCTGTTAAAAAAATAAATCATTAAAATAAAAAAGTGAATTATCAATCTATTTTTTTAAATAAATGTTTTAGTTTAGAGAAAAATGATTCTTTTTCAATTTCTTCTTCTTCATTTACTGAGAAATCGTCATCCATAAAATAATTTTGAGAATCAATTAAATCAATACTTCGAATTGCTTTCTCATATTCTCCCATATCATTTATTTTCCTAGCTTTAACATTGTCATTGAGCATAATATTTAATATATGGATAATTTTTTTCTGTAAGATTGGATTTTCAATAGGAAAAGCAATTTCAACTCTTTTTTCAGTATTTCTCGTCATTAAATCGCCACTGGATAAATATATGGAAACATCTTCTCCAGTACCAAAACAATAAATCCGGGCATGTTCTAAGAACCTACCTACAATACTAATGACTTCAATATTTTCAGTCTTACCGGGTAAGCCGGGAACTAAACAACAAATACCTCTAACTATTAATTTAATTTTTACACCAGCACGGGAAGCTTTACTTAACATTTCAATCAATTCTATATCCGTTAAAGAATTCATTTTCATGATAATATTAGCTGGGCGATTATTATTGGCCCGTTCAATTTCCATATCGATTTTTTCGATTAATTTAGGTTTTAATCCAAAAGGCGCAACTAATAACTTTTTATACTTGCCATTTAAATTAGAAATTGCCATGTTTTTAAAGAATAACATTGCATCTTCACCAATGGCCTGGTTGCTAGTAATAAAACTTAAATCAGTGTATAATTTACAAGTTTTTTCATTATAATTACCAGTTCCTAATTGAGTAATATATTGAATTTTATTTCTCTCTTTTCGAGTAATTAAACAAACTTTGGAATGCACCTTATACTCTTCAAAACCATATAAAACCCTACAACCTGCTTCTTCTAATAAACCTGCATAGTGAATATTTCTTTCTTCATCAAATCTGGCTCTAAGTTCAATTAAAACAGTTACATCTTTTCCATTTTCACAGGCTTCTAATAAATATTTTATTACTGAGGAAGATCTGGCTAATCTATAAATAGTAATTTGAATGGATATTACATTTTCATCATTAGCTGCCTCTTTTAATAAACTTAAAAAAGGTTCTATAGACTCATAGGGATAGAAAAGTAAAATATCCTTCCTTTTTAACTTAGAAATAATTTTTCCTTCTTTAACAGTTTTTGGTATTTTAGGATAATATGGATTAAAGGATAATTTATGGAAAATTAATTCATTTATTTTTTCAATATGCTCATATAAATTAAACACATAACTCATATCTAACGGAGTATTAGAGATTTGTACTTGATTTTTTTCAATATTTAACTGATCACATAGAAATTTTGTCAGTGCCGGGTCAGAATATTTATAGAATTCTAATCTGATTGGTGCTAAACGAGTTCTTTTCTTTAAAATTTTTTTCATATAGCCTCTATAATCTTCATCTTCATCAATTTGAGAATTAGATAAAGTAATATCAGCATTTCTAGTAACTGAAACTACAGTTTTAAATTCTACGTTATAATTTGAAAAGATTTCATTAACATACTCGTATATTACTTTTTCTAATAGAATGAACCTCATTTCATCATTTGGAAAATAAATTACCCTGGTTAAAGAGGAAGGGATTGGAATAAGTCCATATAATATTTTGCCCTTATCCTTTATTGTTAACATAACATTCAGGGATTTGTTTAATAAATGGGGAAAAGGATGGTGGATATCAATAATTTGGGGAGATAAAACTGGAAAAATGTAATTAAAGAAATATTTATTAATAAATTTAGTTTCATTTTTAGTCAAATCATTAAAATCTAAATCCTGAATACCTTGCTCTTTTAAAAGAGAATGGACAGATTTAAATACATTATCTCTACGTTTATTTAGGAATTTAGTCCTATCAAAGATGGCATTTAATTGATCTTGCGCACTTAAACCAGTTTTATTATCTACATAATCCTCATTAATAAGTGATAAATCATATAAACTTCCGCATCTTACCATATAAAATTCATCTAAATTACTGGTAAAAATTGACACGTATTTTAAACGTTCTAATAAAGGGACAGAACCATCCTCTGCTTCTTCTAAAACCCGATCATTAAATCTTAACCAAGATAATTCACGGTTTTGGGTAAAACTATAATCATTCTTGGACATTTTGGCACCTATTTAACACTTTTTTTAATAAATAGCCTTCTCTAACACTAAATTCACTAATTTGTATTTTTTCACATCCAAAATAAGACGTAATTGATTCAACTATTAATAAAGCAGGGACTAAAGTGTGAATTTTAGATGGTTTAACCTGTAATATTTTGTAATAAATATCTTTATTATTTAAATTCAATTCATTAAGATTCAATTCGTTTTCTAGTGTTTTTAATAATTTAACATCTACTAAATCCGCTTTTTTATTCTGCAAATTTAAATCCACTAATATTTTTGCAATGGCACGAATACTTCCCCCTATACCACACATAAAAGGAACTTTTTCTTCATTATTAAGACCACTTTTTTCTAATTCAGAGTATATTCTTTCTTTAATCAAATTACACTCGTTTTTATTAGGTATCATATCTGAAACATAAGCATTATACATTTTTAAAGAACCAACAGGAATACTGTATTTTTCCCTTATTTTTTTATTCTTAAAAAGTACAATTTCAACACTACCCCCACCTAAATCAATTAGAATCCCATTGTCCTTTTGAATAGTAGAAATAGATCCACAAAAGCTTAATTCTCCCTCTTCCTCACCAGATAATATGTCAATTTCTATATTTACTTCATCTTTAATAATTTGAATAACATCAGCATGGTTTTCAATATTTCGCAATGAAGCAGTAGAAAAGAAGCTGTAACCTTTTATTTTTAAATAGTCCAAATCATCTTTCATTTCATTAAGAAGAGTTAATAGTTTTTTAATACCTTTATTAGTTAATTTTCCTTTCTTTATATAAAAGACTAAACCTAAATTTTCTTTTTTTGAAAACATAACCCGTATATCATTATTTTTGCAACGGTAAACATTCAATCTAACTGTGTTTGAACCAATATCCACAATTCCATATAACATTAAATAACCTCTTTGAAAAACAGAGCATGTTTTTTCATCAAAAATTAATTATGTTACAGAAGATATAAAGATGTTTTTACACGGAATTAAACAAAATAAATATGAAAAAAATGAAACGAAAGGAAATGAGTTAAAGCCCAGGATAGTAAAAGCCAAATACTGGTGTCTTGACAAGTCTTTCCCACAGTTTTAGCAGAAAATTATGATTGATAAAAATCCGGTTAAATCCCAAAAAGTCATGATGACCAGGAGTAGTATTTATAAACTGGATATTGAAAAATTGAGACAGATCCATGATAAATAACCTTTATTCTCCTTTTTAAAGGGATATAAGAGAAAAATAATAATTTTAACGCATTAAATTTGCTTTAAGATAATTTTATATTTATAATATTTTTGCTTAAAACAACCATAACTTTTTATATTTTGTTCTACATCTAAGGCATATTGTACTTGTTTTTAAAATTTTAACAACTTTTATTAGCATTTTTATTAATGGTGATTTTTATGGATAATGATAATTATGATGTAGTGGTGATTGGGGCAGGGATAAGTGGGCTATTAGCAGCTCTAGCTCTATCAAAGGAAGGTAAATCTGTATTAATTCTGGAAAAAGAGGAAAATATCGGGGGAGTATGTCGCTCTTATGATGTGGATGGGTATAAAATAGATACTGGGCCTCATGCCATCACCCGCCTGGAGCGTGGGCCTTTAAAAGAGCTTATGGACAGATATTTTGATGTTATCCCCCAATTTGTTCCTTTTGGGAAGTATAATGTTAGAATAGGAAATGAAGTAAAACCATTCCCTTGGAATATTAATTCTTGGCTCACATTTGGTTTGATTCCTAAAACCGATCGTTTATTGATAATGAAAGCATTGTTCAATACTCTTTATCTGCTAAATGCTGGTAAAAATTTGTCTGATATTTCTATACAGGAACTGATTCCAGAAAATATTTCTTCTACCACTAGAAGGTTTTTAGATTGGATATGTTATTTTTTAGTAGGAACCTCTATTGAAAACACGGCTATTTCTCGTTTTATAGATAATAAAACTAATAAAGGAAGTCCAATTAAATATATAGGTAGTTTATATGATCTTTTCGTTACAGAAGGTGCTCAAGATCAGGGCTATCCTAAGGGTGGTCTTCAGTCCATTATTAATTCTATTTTAATATCTTTTCCAAAAAATGTGAAAATTAACACCAGTGAAGAAGTGGTAAAGATTCAGTGTAGTGAGAAAGTCGAAAAGGTCATTACCAATAAAAATTCTTATAACTGCGATACTGTTGTTTATTCTGGATTTGCTTCTGATTTACCGTATTTAATTGATGATTTACCTTATGCATATGCTCAGAATTTAAATAAAATTAAAAAAGTTAATTCATTGACTATTTGGTTAGGTTTAAATAAAAAAATCTTTGAGAATTATGGCTCGGAAATGTGGATTGATTCAGATCCTTATGCCTGGATGGTTCCTGTGTCGAATTTTGACTCTTCTATGGCCCCTAAAGGAAATCAACTTGTTGGATTTGCTTTTACTATCCCTGAGGACTATGATACCATGGAAATTCGAAAAAAAGCATTAGATTCCATAATAAAAATCCAACCAGATATTGAAAATCATATTGAAATGATTCATTATCAGGATTTAATTCCTGAAAAGGCTGCATGGGACATTAATTCTGGTTTTGGTGATGTAGAAACTCCTATTAATAATTTGTATTGCGTAGGTACAGATACTGAAAAAAGAAGTGCAGGAGTCAGTAGAGCGGCTTATTCTGTCTTGAGATGTTTGGAAATCATGGAATCTGAGGGAAATATCAAGCAATTCCAAATATTCAATGAAAAATTGGAGTTAGCTGCTAAATAATTTTCCTAACCATTTTTTCTTTTATTTTTTAATTAATTTTTTAAAATTTGCTGATTAATTTGATTTAGATCAAATATTTTTAAATCTATTTCTAAAATTTGTGATTTGCTAAAAGCAAAACTATTTTTATCGCTATTTTTAAAATCAATCTAGTGAGAAGATGAAACTTGGTACCAGGAATTATTCTCCAATTATGCAGAAAAATATGAATATGAATCTTTTGTTCACGGAACACAAGGTGAAGTCGATTTCATTGAAAAAGAGATAGATTACAATAAAAAAACCAAAATTCTTGATATTGGGTGTGGCACTGGTCGACATGCTATTGAACTGTGCAAAAGGGGCTATTCTGTAACTGGAGTGGATTTATCAGAATCTATGCTTAAAAAAGCTGCTGAAAACGCGTATAATGAAGGATTAGACATTGATTTTATAAAAGCTGATGCTTGTAATTTAACTTTTGAAAAAGAGTTCGACCTGACCATCATGATCTGTGAAGGGGCCTTCCCGCTCATGGAAACTGATGAAATGAACTTCGAAATACTTAAAAATGCAGCGAAAGCCTTAAAATCAGATGGAAAATTGATATTTACCACATTAAATGGTCTTTATCCTCTTTTCAATTCTGTAAAGGACTTTATAAATTCCAGTTCCACCACCCAAACCAATAATAACAATACCTTTGATCTCATGACTTTCAGGGACAGGTACCAGCTGGAAGTAGAAGATGATAATGGCCAAAAACTTGCTTTAGAATGTGATGAGAGATATTATGTCCCTTCAGAAATAATTTGGCTTTTAAAATCACTGAATTTTACTAAAATTGATATAATGGCCTGCAAATTAGGCGAATTTAGTCGAGATGAGTATTTAACTACGGAAGACTATGAAATGCTGGTAATTGCGGAATTATAAATTTTAAAGAATAATGTATTGCATTGTGATTAAATGAAGTTAATACCACTAAAAGAGAATATTGAGGATTATCTTTGCTCCTCAGAAATAATTGATTTTGATAATCAATTGGTGGCAAAAAAGGCAATAGAATTATCAAAAGGAATGAAAACAGATATTCAAAAAGCAAAATCAATCTACGAATTTGTAAGGGACGAAATTAACCATTCATTAGATATTAATAGTAATGAAATTACTTACAGAGCTTCAGATGTTTTAAAGAAGGGTCATGGGTTATGCTTTACCAAATCTCACTTATTGGCGGCACTGTTGCGATGTGAAAATATTCCTACGGGTTTCTGTTATCAAAAATTATCTACCAACTTTGGAAAGATATTCCATGGTTTAAATGGAGTTTTTCTTGATGAAAAATGGTTCAGATTGGATGCACGAGGCAATACTGGTGAAATAAATGCTCAATTTTCATTAAATGGAGAAAAATTAGCGTATATTCCTCAAAAAGAAATATGGGATGTTGATTATCCTTATATTTATTCAAATCCTTGTCCTGAAATAATTGAAATACTCCAAAGCAATTCCAAGTTGGATGAGGCTATAAATCAGATAATTGATTTAATATAATTTATATTTAGGACTTATTTTTATCTATACTGATAAATAATAATTATTTTGAAATTTAAGGTGATATTAATGAAAAATTATGTGCATGGTTATTCTAAGCGAGAATCAGAACGTCTGGAAGATCAGGCCGATACACTCTCGGAAATACTTCATCATGATACTTTTTTCCCTACAGGAAGCAAAGTTTTAGAGGCAGGATGTGGTGTAGGTGCCCAAACAGTTATAATAGCTAAAAACAGTCCAGATGTGAGTATAACCTCTATTGACATTTCAAAAGAATCATTAAATGCTGCAAAAAATTTAATTGAAAAAGAAGGAATTAAAAATGTCCAGTTTAAACAGGCAGATATAATGGAACTACCCTTTGAAAAAGAAAGTTTTGACCATATCTTTATTTGTTTTGTTTTAGAACACCTTTTAGATCCAGTAATAGCCCTCAAAGAGCTTAAAAAATATTTAAAAAAAGGAGGCTCTATTACGGTTATTGAAGGTGATCATGGGTCCTGCTATTTCCATCCAGAAACTGAGGAATCCGTAATGGCCTGGAATTCTTTAATCAAGGCTCAAGAGGATTTGGGTGGTGATCCTATGATTGGAAGACGAATTTATCCACTCTTAGAAGATGCAGGATTTAAAGATGTTCATGTAACTCCCCGAGTGGTTTATGTAGATGGGAGCAAGCCGGAAATGGTGGATGGTTTCATAAAAAAGACTATAATTGCTATGGTGGAAGGTGTGAAAAACCAGGCTATTGATTCTGGTCTGATAAATCATGGCCAATGGGAAAAAGGAATAGATGATTTATATAAATCTGCCCAAAAAGATGGAACATTCTTTTACAACTTCTTTAAAGGGTCGGGAATAAAATAATTTTAAGAAAGTTAATTTTAAAAAGTTTTCTTTTTTGATAATCTTTTTCAGGTTATATACAAATTATTATCTATTTTTATGCATAATAATAATTACCTAATGGAGAATATGTCTAAATAAGGAAAAACTGTGTGATAATATGAAAATATCTGTTATTTTGGCCCACCCACATAATAAAAGTTTCAACTATGCTATTTATGAAACTGTTTTAAAAACTCTCAAAAAGAATGGGCATGATTTAAGGGCCCATGACTTATATTATGAAAAATTTAATCCCTTGCTAGAAGGTTTTGAAATGGCTACTGGTGAAACATCTGATTGGATGATAATTCAACATAGAAAAGAGATTAAAGAAGCTGACGGAATAATAATTATCCACCCCAATTGGTGGGGCCAGCCACCTGCTATTTTAAAAGGATGGCTTGATCGTGTACTTCGCTCTGGAGTGGCCTATGAGTTTGATGAGGACGATGATGGTTCTGGAGTTCCTAATGGTCTTTTAAAAGCAAAAGTGGCCATGGTATTTAATACTTCTAATACTCCTGAAGAAAGGGAAAATGAAGTGTTTGGTGATCCACTAGAGCGGATATGGAAGGACTGTGTTTTTGATTTCTGTGGTATAAAAAACTTTTATCGAAAAATGTTCCGGTTAATGGCCAGCAGTCCACTTCAAGAACGAGAAAAATGGTTGAATGAAGTAGAAAAACTGATTAATACTTATTTTCCTGATGAAAACCAGAAAATCGAAAAGAAATTTAATTAAAGAAGTTTATGAAATAAGAATTTAATAATATTGAACCCTGGAAATGATTTCAATTAATAAAGAAAATAATCAAATAAAATAATTATTTATTTCCTTCTTCTTTTAAATTCATCTAAAAGTTCATCTAGTTCTATTCCTTTATAAACCAGCAATAATAATGTGTGAAAAATCAAATCGGCCGATTCATATACTAAATTATCATTATTTTTAGATGCTATGATGACTTCTGTTGCTTCTTCCCCTATTTTTTCCAGTATTTTATCTTCTGCAGCTTTTTTATCATCTTGCATTATTTTTGAGGTGTAGGAATCAATGGGATTATCTCTACGATTTTCTAAAATCTGGTATATTTCTCGTATTATATCTTCATTAGCCATTTTTCTTCCTCTTTTTATCTCTCATACTGCGAGTAATGGCTATCAGGGGATGCTGAGCATCATCTATGATTTCTATATCATCAAAAGAAAATATTCCATTTAAATCGGCTGTTTTTTCCATGCCCAGTTTTAATTCCTGTTGTAAATCAATAACATAGGAATCTATTTCCTGACATCCTAAAGTGCGAGCTGCCACGGTCCGGTGGTGCCCATCAACAAGTACAAAACGTTCACCGGTCTTTACTACAATTGTAGGTTCTGCTAAGCCTCTTTTTAGTTCATATGTTCTTCCTTGGAGCTCGTCTGCGTATACTTTATCTTGAGTTGGCCTAAGACGCTGTGTAGGGACTTTCATCCGCTTTACTTCAGTTTTAATCCCATAAAGTTGTTCAAGGGTCTTTTTGAAGTAATTAACTTTCATGGGTGTTGATCTTTCAATGTGAGATCTTACTATGTCAGTATTAGTTATAATTCCTACTAAGGTACCTTTTTTATCAATAACTGGTAATCTGGATATTCCCATTCTAAACATAACTCTGGCAGCGTCATTAATGGACATATCTCGATCAGCTACCACTATATTGGTAGACATTATATCGTGCACTAATTTTTGCCTGTCTTTTAGTAAAAGGTCAAAAGCAGTGACCATTCCAATAACCGCCCCATTTTTTTTCACGGGGAATCCATCGTGACCACTATCTTTCATAAGTTGAATTATATCTTCATTTGGAGTTTCTGGAGGGACTGTAATAACTTCTTTTGTCATATAATCTTTAACCAAAGGTTTATTGCTCATATTACTCCTCCATTATAAATATTCTGCCTTTTTCCACATCAAATTTTCAGTATTTGGAATGACTAAAGCGAAAAATTATAACATTTCTTTTAAAAGCTCTACAGTACGGCCAGGTTCTGCTTTTCCTCGAGTAAAACGCATTACTTGTCCTACTAAGAAGTTTAAAGCGGCAGATTTTCCTTCATGATAATCAGCAACTGCTTCTGGATTTTCATCAATGGCTTTTTGAGCGGCTTGAATTACTTCGTCTTCATTTACAATACCTATTAAGCCCATTTTCTCAGCAATTTCTTTTGGAGATTTGGAACTGTTTGGCATATTCTCTATAATTCGCTGCCCTGCCTTAGTAGTCACTTCTTTCTTTTGAACCATTTTTAGCAGTTCAATTACTTGTTGCGGAGTTATTCCACTTTCAGCAAAGCTTATTTTGTTGTAATAAAGAACTCTTTTTAATTCGTCCCTCATCCAAAGAGCGGCGAACTGTGGATCCACATTTTTAACTACTTCTTCAAAAGCATCGGCCAGTTCTAGTTCTGAAGTAAGAACTTTGGCAGGTTCTTCAGTAATATTATACTGTGCCATGAACCTTTTAACTTTAATATGTGGTGGTTCTGGCATTTTTTCCCTAATAACTTCCACTTGTTCTTCTTTAGCCTGCATTGGTGGTAAATCTGGGTCAGGAATGAATCTGTAATCTTCAGCTCCTTCTTTAAGTCTCATAGAAACAGTTATCATTTGAGCTTCCAGAAATGCTCTTGTTTCCTGGGTAATTTCTACTCCTCTCGTTATAAGATTTTTCTGACGAACCATTTCAAATTTAAGTGCTTTGTAGGCTCCCTTAATAGAGTTTATATTCTTTATTTCTACTCTTTTACCACCTTCTAGGGAAATATTTACATCGGCTCGCATGGTACCTTCTCCACGAGCATTACCACTGTATTCCAGCACCCTTATAAGTTCCCTTAAGAAAGCTCGAGCTTCTTCCGGTGATTTCATGTCCGGTTCAGTCACAATTTCAATTAATGGTATTCCAGAACGATTAAAATCAACAATTCCTAAATCTGGTTTGTACTGACCTGGATCTTCTTCCATATGCACTTCTCTTATTCTAACACCATTTAAATCTCCTTCATATCCAATAGGAACTGAAGTACGTTGATATCCCGACGGAAGATCTGGATAATTATAATGTTTTCTCATGAAGTAAGTAACATCATCTGCAATCTTACAATCCAGCATAAGGGCGATTTTAAGAGCACCCTCTAGGGCATTTTCATTGGTAGGGAATGGTTTAGCACCGGGTTGGTTTAAACAAACGTGACAAATATTGGTATTTGCTGGTGCATCCTGATAGTTGGTGTGACAATCACAGAAGAGTTTAGAATCAGTTTCCAGTTGAACGTGAATTTCAAGTCCGCATTTCATTTTAATAGTAATCCCTCCTCTAAATCTGCTTGTTGCAGATTATAACGTTTAAATTCAACGTTGAAAGGTATTTGAGTATTATTTTAAATTAGATTTTAAGTTAGATATTTTAATTAAGAAATTGATTTATAGATGACTATTTTAGATAATTTATTAAATTAATTTTAAAGTGATATCTATGAATTATTAGAAATTTAATTCATTTTAAATTTTATTTTGATATAATGTATCTGGACATTCAAGTATTCGAAATATAACTAATTTCATTTTAATATATTATTCATTTAAAGATTTGTTTTTTAAACACATATCAATGTATCTTTTTATATAGGGTTCCAATTCACCAGCGGGAGGTCCATTTAAAAGCTGATCAAAGTCAGTAAATGTTCCTTTAAGATTTTTACCGGCCCAATGAACTTCTTCTTCTACTCTTTTCCCGTAGCGGGTTCCAAACATTTTAAAAAGAGGAAATTTTGTTAATCCATTAGCCCCTGCAAGAATCAAAGGCCCCATATTGGCCAGGTTATCCACCCAGGTTCCACAGATTATTTCAAGTTTAGGGAATGTTATTCTGGTGGCAGCTACTACTCCTGCGTAATATAGTGATGCCGGTTGGGATTTATTTTCAAAAGGGGTTCCTTCATGGGGGTTTAATGAGTAAAATATGACTCGATCAATTTTAAGATCATTAATAAGATCAAAAAGATATTTTAAATCGGAAGGTGTCTCGCCCAGGCCTAAAATAATGGTTATGGCTTTTTTAAATCCTAAATCTCCGGCTAGATTCAGCATCTCACTAATATTTTCTATACTTTTGCTGGGACAGACTTCTTTTTGCTTTTGGGGATTGGCCATTTCCACAGCACCAGTAATTCCTTCGATTTCTTCCCCATAATCTTCTAAATCTGGTGTAATTCCTATATTCAACCAAACTGGTTTTTTGGTTATGCCATAAATCTGCTGGGCAATAGATTTAATTTCTGAAGTACTAAATGAACCGTATCCTCCTGATAGAAATTCTATATTCCATCCCATGCGCAGGCAAAGTTCTGCTTCAGCTAATATGGCATTAACTTTTCGCCTGGCAGTTTTAGGATCTTTAATATTTTGTTTTTGAGTGCTCATATAGCAGAAGGCACAATCTCCTTTATCACACCACCAGGAAAGGAAAATAGCTCTTTCTAAGGTTATATCTAAACCATGTTCTTGAACTGTTATTTTATTGGCATTTTCCATTAGTTCGAGAGTTTTGAACTCTTCTAATTTCTTTATAACTTGCATGCTGCACCTTAAATTCAAAATATTTCATTAATAAACATTGAATTATGACTTTAATTAATTTAATTAATTTTTAGTAATTCTCTAATTTTTTAATAGATTATTAAAATAATAGATTATTAAAATTATTTAATAGCATATTTTGATAATATATGTATTTTTTTGAATTCATATAGAATAAAATAATAGAATATAAATTAAATAGATGGAATAAGTATTTACATTATACTCATCATTTAAAACATATTAAATTAGCATACCTTAAATTAATTATCAATTAATGAAAAATAATATTGATAATAAGGATGGAATTATGGCATATTGCTCTAATTGTGGCGAAAAAAATAAAAATGGCAACAAATTTTGTTCAAACTGTGGCGAACCTTTAAATTCGGCCCGTTCAGAACCATCTAAACCCATTAAATCTCGCTTGAAATCTCAAGAGTCTTACTCAAAAAGTCAACCATATACTGAACGACCTTCTAAAATGGAAAATCGTTATGAGACTCCAAAAGTTACATTTGAATGGAATATTGTCATTGTGGGTGCCTTAATTTTGGTAATTGTGGCCGGGATTTTAGGCAGGATTTTACCTATTTTAGCCATTGTTATTGCGGCAGCTATTGCAATTATTTATGCATTATCTGCTACTCGTAAAATGGCTACTATTGTTGTGATAATACCTTTAATAATGGTCCTGGCTGCTTCAATTTTTGCACTTTTTAGCTTGTAATGAATTTAAAAAAATAATTTAGTTTCAGCTAAAAACCATTTATCTGTATCATTTTTAGCCATATTATTATGAATTAAGCAAAATTTAGTGAAATTTAGCTGATGAAAAGAGGATTTATTTGTAAAAATGATCCTGCACCCAAAACGTTTATATACAATGACTATCAACCTAATTATACTCCCATAAAGGGCTATGTTTTAGAAGGCTGTAAACATAGGGCTTTGGTTTGTAAGCTTGATTTACAGGCTTTACTTGGCAAGTGCCGCCGTAGCTCAGTAGGTAGAGCGTTCGGCTGTTAACCGATTGGTCACAGGTTCGAGCCCTGTCGGCGGCGTCCTTGGGCCCATAGCTTAGCCAGGTAGAGCGCCCGGCTCATAACCGGGCGGCCATGGGTTCGAATCCCATTGGGCCCACTTTAAGTATGCCTTTATATATAAAAACAAACCTAATATAAAATAAATTTAATATTATATTCACATGCTCCGGTGGTGTAGTCCGGCCAATCATTTCGGCCTTTCGAGCCGAAGACTCGGGTTCGAATCCCGGCCGGAGCATTTTTCATAATTTTGAAGTTTTTCGTTTCAGATGAGTTTTATCTTAATAATTTTCACAATTATATAGATAAATTTCTGAAAGATTGCACTTTTTGGGTGATATTTAATGGATTAATAGCATCTTATAGATGTTTGCCTTTCCTTAGCGGGGGTGCCCGAGCTGGCCAAAGGGGACAGGCTTAGGACCTGTTGGCGTAGGCCTACCAGGGTTCGAATCCCTGCCCCCGCATTGAATCCTAATCATGATTTAAATTAATTCAATTTTATAAAATGTGCCGGGGTGGGGTAGGTGGTTATCCTACGGGACTGTGGATCCCGCGACTCGGGTTCGAATCTCGGCCCCGGCCCCATGATTACTTCTTTTTAGATATAATTTGAATTATTTTGATTTTTTATATCTTTTTAACATATTTACAGTTGCCTTTTTGAATCAAAACTGCAATTATTAAATTTTCAACGAACTAATTTCCATAATGTACGTTTTTAATTACTTTTGCTTGGTTTTCTAAAATAAAATTTTGATTTAATTAACTAATAATCTTTTTAATAAGTAAATACACAATAACTATATCAATTTACAAAATAAATAATTAAATCGACTAAGCTTAATTTTAAGGATAGATCCCTATGATAAAAATGGAACGAACTTATGGATGCTTTCGTGCTAATGTTTTAGCCGATGGCAAGCAAATAGGGACCATGGAAGGGATTTATCTCACTCAATGGTTCGTAAAAAATAAATACCGCTTTACAGGTTCATTTAATCGTTATTTAGCCGATGAACCTAAATATTATCATCCGGGGGTAACTGTGGATGTTGTTCTCCCAGAAAAACAAATAATTGTAAAAAATGTGTTTATTGAATGGATTAGAGAACCATCTGGAAGTGGAACATTCAATGCAGAAAGAATTGAAAGTTACATTTAATATTTTATAATTACGAGAATTAATTTCTAATTTATTTTTTAATGCTGGCTGAGTTTTATGGTAAAAAAAGGATCGAGAGAAGAAAGAGATTTAGTTAGAATTCTTTGGGAAGAGAAATTTGCAGCTATGCGAGCACCGGCCTCTGGTGGAGCAACAAAAAAACCATTACCTGATGTTTTAGCAGGGAATGGTGAAAAATACCTGGCCATTGAGGTGAAAACAACCACTAAAGACAGAATTTATATTGATTCTCCTAAAATAGAAGGCCTTTGCGAGTTTTCTAACATTTTTGGGGCCATACCTTATGTGGGAATTAAATTCAAGTATAAAAAATGGCGTTTTTTGTCTCCTGATGATTTATTCCAAACTAAAAATGGGAACTACCGTTTAGATTTGGACCTGGCATTAGAAAAAGGTTTGGAGATTAATGAACTTTTAGGCCAAGATAAACAAGTTAAATTTTAATAAATGGGAATAAATTAATTAAATTGAATATAATCTACTTTTTTTCTCATTGTCATTTATTAAGAATAAACTAATTTAATATAATTAATCAACTGAGGTGGAAAAATTGGTAAACTGGATAGTATTGTCGTGTTTTTTGATAAAATAAATAAATTTTAGAACTTATTAGAAAATAGCTTAACCTTCTTTTTGTATTTGAAATTTTATAATCTAAAATCACTTCCAAATACCATCAAGCAAATAGCATAATCGTTGCACCAATATGTATGGTGTCAGCATATCTTATCATTTTAAAGCCCCAAACTGAAAGAATTACACAGCATATACAAAAAATCATCTTAATAAATTAGATTAGTGCATCTCCTACAATCATTATATGCTATTTTTTCAAATTTTGCTAATAAACTGGGGTTTGGAATTATATATTAATTTTTTATTAAATTAGACATAAAATTTAGAAATATTCTTGTTCATCACCATAAGGTTTAAATATTAAATTCATCTACTAATTAGTTACTATGCCAAGGTAGCTTAGAGGCGAAGCGGTGGACTGCAGATCCATTACACGGGAGTTCAAATCTCTCCCTTGGCTTGTATTATTATCTTGAGAATCATCTGATTTTTAGGAAACCTATTATTAGGGGTCATAGTGTAATCAGGCTATCATCTGGGACTCCAGTTGTCTTTGAAGAAAAGCGCGCTCTGAAGGTATTCAAGTACCCAATGATGATCAATTGGAGTACTGAGACATGAGAAATCCTAGGATCTGGGTTCAAATCCCGGTGACCCCATTTTATGCTCTTTTTAAATAGATTTATATCATTTTAATTATAATATCAGTATTCAAAGGATATTGATTTGTCAACTCAATTTTGATTTTCTAGAAATTTTAAGTTTAGTTACTGGTGGAAATATGGAAAAAATAAATGATGTGGCTTTTATTGAAGGTAAAGGATATGATTCAAATATTTATGTCGCTGGAGACATTATTTTTGACACGGGAACTGGTGAAAACAAGAAATACGTTTTTTCTGAGATTTTAAAGGCAGGAATTAACCCCGCAGATATTTCAACCATTGTAAATACACACTGTCACTTTGACCATGTAGGTGGAAATTCTCTCTTCTCAGGGGATATTATGATCCATGAAGAAGATGCAGAAGCACTGGAATCTGGAGATAGTATGGCTACAGCAGCTTATATGTTTGGAAAATCAACCGAACCTACAAAAATAGCCAAAAAACTCCAAGAAGGAGATAAAGTAGCTGATTTTGAAGTAATTCATACTCCGGGCCATACTCGAGGAGGAATATGCCTATTCGATGGTGAGATTTTAATATCTGGAGACACAGTTTTTGCCAATGGCGGAATTGGGAGAATGGATATTGGTGGAAGCTATGAGGATATGATAAATTCTCTGGAAAAGCTTCAAAAGATAAGTGTGGAATATTTACTTCCGGGCCATGGTCCCTGGACTAATAATGCCCAACAACACATAGATATGTCATATAAAATGGCTAAACGCTTTTAATAAACGATTATAATTTCTTTAAAATTAATATAATAAAAAAATTGTTCTTTAATTTTTATTAATTTAAATTTTAAATCTTATTTTTTAATTTTTTTAAATAAAATAAATTTTAATAACTAATTCTAATAATTATATAATTTTAACCTCAAAATTTCATCAAATAATCAATTAGCCATCAACATAAATGGTTAAGTTGCTTGGAGTATAATGACCACCCAAAAAGTCGGAATAAGTTATTTTCCACTGATTATTCTCAAATTTAGCATCTATAGGAGTATAATATGAATACCAGATGAATCGTTGTGCTGCAACCGTAGAATTGGTCTTTTTAATGGCGTTAATTCCTGAGGAATACGTTCCATTTTCAATCACAAGGCCACTATAATTTCTCTGGAATGTTTTTTTCCCTGTAAGTCCATTATATGTGTAAAGCTGATATTCTTGGTTTTCAGGATTGATAAGAACCCCTTGCCATACAAACATGTTTGAAGTAGGATAAGTGGCTGTTTGAGTGAAATTTCCTTCTAAATTTTCTTCCAGAGCATGAGTAGCATTTATCTTTTCATAGCATCTTAGGCCTCCAAACGAAACCAGCATAATTACAAATAGGACCATGGCTATTTTTTTGTACTTCCAGCTTATTTTAAGGTATAACACAATCAAAACTGCTAGAGCAGCTATGGTGGTCAGGGCATCGGTGTAATAATAGAGATGGGCACTGAAACGTTCCATGGAGAATGGATAAAAGAGGGGAATACCTCCAGTAGTCAAGAAATCCAAAAATAGATGGGTTAATACTCCAAAATAAGCTAATAAAACGGTTTTCCAATTGAATATTAGATTAATGTCTCTTTTAATTAGTTTTCTGACAAATTCCTGGATTGGTTGCCTGGTTACTAGGTATAGGAATATTGCTGCTGTCATAAATCCAAAAATAAATGAATGGGTAATTCCTCTATGGGTCAAAATGAAGAATTCGGGGAGCAAAAATCCTATAAAAATTAAAATAAAATCAAAATCTGCTGATGTACCACCCAAACTTCCTTCTATAGGCCATTTAGATCCTATAAAGAATAAAATAATGAAAGGAATTAGAAAATGTGTGAAAAGATCCATGGGTTGACTCCAGAATTATAATTAATAATTTATTAATATTGATTTAAGTTTAAGTATTTGTTTAAATTTTGTTGAAGTCTTATTTTTTAATTTTATAAATTTATTTTATTTATTAGATACTCGAAAAAAGTTAGAAATTAAAAAGTTGGAGATATTGATTTCCAAGGAATAAATGGATGGTGGTAATTTAAAAGGCTCCCCCACCTCCACCACCAAATCCTCCACCTATGTCCCCAATAGTTCCCACAATATCGCCAACGTCACCGTTGGCTGAGCTAGGACTCATTCCCATGTCCAATGAAGAAGCTAATAGATAATAACCACCATAATAATGGAACATGAACATGTCACTACTTTCTAATTGGTCTGTAGGTAGTGATAATTCCATGGCTTTACGAACTGCTTCGGCAGAGCCTAATGCAGTGGCATATACTAAGTATTTGTTCCATATTTTAACTGATTCTGGAGGATATTCATTAATTAAACTGAAATCATTTATATATTTCTTAAAGTTCTGCCATTTGGCATCATATTCTTTTCCATAGGTTGTCCATTGCCCTCCAATCTTTTGAGGTAGAATTAAAGAAACTGCTGACACAACTCCTAATGCTATGGCACATAACATGGCACTTCCAGCAACTGGTAAATCAAAAAGACTTACAAAAAAGACTATTATGGCCACAATTATCCCACCAGTTCCAAAAATCTTTATTAAAGAATCTCCTTTCTTTAAAAAAACTTCTTGAAGCTTTTCATCATTTAAAAACTCGGCCTTAATAGCTCCTTTCCAATTTAAATAAGTTCCACTAAAAATTCTGGCTTCTTCTGGATTTGATAAGCTACTGGAAATTTTATCCAGTGATATGGTTCCATCTTCTTCAAAACTCTTTAAAAAGTTGTAAACATATGATTCGAATTCATTGAGTTTCTCAGGATCTTTAGATAGATTTAAATTAAAGAATATAGATTTGGATACTTCTAATCCATAGCCTTCTTTTTCAGAATCTTTGCTGCTTATAGTAAAATACTTCCTATCAATTAAATCCATTATGGTGGCTTTAAATCCATCCATATCTGGTTCTCCAATCTTTTTTGAAAATCCAGGTCCACATATGGCATTCACAATTGCTGGAGGGTCATTGGATGGTATGTCTCTTTCGTATTCGGCTTGATAATTAATTTTAGGTTCTCTTCCATATTTCCAGTATATAATACATGGAATAAAACATGCTAAAATCAATATAACTGATAAAAATGAGTAAAGCAAGTGTTTAAAGTGCAATTGATTCTGGTAATTGGCCTGCATTTGCCCTATGGTTGCTGCTGCATTTTTATTTATTATAATCCCATTAGTGGGATTGGCCAGGAATTGACTTTTAGGAATAAGCATTCTTAATTCAAAATAATTTCCAGTGGGGATGTTGGTACTGGTTACTTGTAGATCATTGCCTTGCCAAACTGAATTTTCAGCATAATATGGAGGATTTAACCAAATTTTAACTCCACTACTTGAGTTAAGGTGTATATTGGCCACCATTTTTTCAATATCAACGCTCCACCCAGAACCAACTAATTTGTACTGCAATTCGGCAATATCATTGTAGAATTTTATAACATGTGTAAAATCGTACTCATAAGTCACATAAACGCTTTTGTCAGTAATGGGAATTTTTTTCGCAGCATCAGAATAAAGGTTAACTTTTATATGCGCATTATTGCTTTGATTAGTTACAGTATACGTGGAATATGCTCCACTACTGGTAACTTTCAGATTTTCGACCTGCTGGCCATTTAAAGGAATGTCTCGGTATACTCCGTGAAAAGTTCCTTGAAAAGAGTAATGAACCGTCTCTTTAACATGAATGCTTCCATCATCCAGCACAAAAAGGTCTATATTCATTAGAGGTATGGAATAACTGTTATCTGCATAACTAGCTGAACAGCATAATGAAATTGTAATCAGAAAAATAAAAATAAATGAAATAAAATGTTTTTTATCCATTAAATCACCTAAAATTAAACCATCTAAAATTCAACTTTAGGTACTGATCTAGCGGATTCTTCGGTTTCAAAGAATTCAGCTTCACTAAAATTGAATTGGTTGGCAATAATGCTACTCGGGAACATCTGAATTTTGTTATTGTACATCATTACCGTATCATTGTAGAATTGTCTGGAATAAGCAATCTTATCTTCGGTTTCAGATAACTGGGCCTGTAATTCCTGGAAATTTTTACTGGCTTTTAAATCAGGATAATTTTCAGCTACGGCAAAGAGAGTTTTTAAAGCTCCAGTTAACTGATTATTGGCCTCTTGATTTTCCTGCACGCTTTGAGCATTTATAACATTTGAACGGGCCTTAGTTACCTCTTCAAATACTCCTTTCTCGTGTTTAGCATATCCTTTGACGGTTTCCACCAAATTTGGTATTAAATCAGTTCTTCTTTTAAGTTGAACGTCTATTTGGGACCATGCATTTTTTACCCGGTTACGTAGATTAATCAGGCTGTTGTACATGGATACAATCCAAACTATTAGAATTATTATGACTATTAGAACAATGACTGTTATTAACCAACTCATTTTTTACACCCAATACCAATAATGCATTTTTTATTATTTAAATTTTATTAAATAATTAATTCAAATGAATATTGTTCAAAAATAAGCTTTTAGAATGATTTTCCAAAGGTTATAATGGTCAATATGAATAATTTAATTTTAATTGATATTTTAGGAATATAATACCTATAGGAATAAATATCTAAAAAAAGCATAATTATTATATTCAAAATATGAAAAATTGAAAATAAGACTTATTATGCAAAACTTTAAATTGCTGTTAATGTAATTAAGAATTTAAAAAAGTATTAAAAAATATTTTTATTATTAATTAATGAATTTTATTTAGTAAAAATCTTAGTAACTTCTTTTACGGCATCTATTTTTACTAGAACAGAAACTTTACTGCCTTCATTTAAAATCATATCTGCACGGGGAATTTCAATATGGCCGTTATTGTAGATAGAAACAATAATGTAATCGTCTGTGGGAGAAATGTCCCCTACTCGTTTTCCGATTATTTTCTTATTTTTAATGGTCATATCCAGTATTTCGGCATCACCACTACCTAAAACAATCAAATCTGCTACTTTAGGCCGGGTTATGAGTTTTTCAAGATAACCTGCTGCAGTTCGCTCCGGACTTATAACATGATCAATACCTACTTTACGGAAGGCTTCCTCGTGATCAGGGTTACTTACTCGTGCAATAATCTTGGGGATATTATATTCTCTTACCAAAATGCATGAAAGCAAATTAGCTTCGTCATTACCGGTTGCAGCCACAAAAACATTAGCATTGTTAATATTCGACTCTTCCAGTGTTTTGATGTCGGTTCCATTACCACAAATCACCAGAGCATCTAATTCTACCGCAGCATTACCACACAATGATTCATCATTTTCAATGAGGGTGACATCGTGACCATCAGAAATTAAAAGGCTTGCTAGAGTTAATCCCACTCTACCTCCCCCCATTATAACTACATACATATATTGTACACCTTACTTTAATCAACTAAGCATTTAACAGGATAAATTTGAAATATTGATTTTTATTAATGTTTTTTAAAATATAAAAATTCTAAATATCACTAATTCAGTGAGTGATTTTCTTTGCATATTCTTATTAATAAGCTTTTTCTAAATTAATATTCTAAAATTTTATTCATTAATTCTAATGCAACTAGCTGCGTTTTAATAATTCTAATCCGCCTCTTACTAATATCAGAACAGGTATAATTTCCAGTCTCCCAACCCACATATTAAAAATCATTACTATCTTTGCGATTTCAGGCATATTAGGGGATGTAATCCCCATACTCAACCCAACGTTTCCCTGGGCCGATGCTACTTCAAAAAGGGAGTTCAAAGGATCGTAGCCATATGCTGCCAAGACTAACCAACCGAATAAAAGAAAAACAATATATATTGAGGTGTAAGAACTGGCCTCTCTAATTTCTACGTCACTTACAGTTTTTCCTGAAATTTTACGAGGTATTACTGAACCTTCTGGAGTTAAAATCTTCATTAATTCCCAGTAAACTCCTTTAAGGATGGTAACTATTCTTATTAGCTTAATAGCACCAGTAGTTGAACCGGCAGCCATTCCAATTACCATACATGTTAAAATTAATATTTTAACATAAGATGACCAGGCTATCATTTGTGGAAGAGTTTGAGTATTTGACCCGGTACAACTAAGAGCAGAAACGACGTTAAAAATAGAATCGAGCGGTAAAATTTTACCACTCATAAAAATAAGCATGGAAAATAATGCTACAATAATGACCATGGCTTGAAACTGTATATCTTTTATAGCGAATTTTACATTTCCCTTCAAAACCCGATAGTGCACCAGGAAACTGGTACCACCCACGATCATTAAAAATATGGTGATCATGGTGATTAAATCGCTTCCATAGGCACCAATATTTCCATTTTTAATGGACATTCCTCCAGTGGAGAGATTAGTCATGGTATTGTTAATAGCATCAAAAAGGGACATTCCAGCAAGTCCATAGAGGACAATTCCTAAAATAGTATAAAATAAATAGATCCACCAGATGGTCTTCACGGTATTGGGTATGCTGGGTTTTATACGTTCTTCCCTAGCTTCAGACTTGTATAATCGAGATGCAGCGGTTCCAGGACGAATAAGAATTCCTATAACCACAATAACTACTCCAACTCCTCCAATCCACTGCTCAAGACTTCTTAAAAATAAAATGGATTTGGGAAGTATTTCAACATCGAGAAATATGCTGAGGCCACTACCTGTCCAGGCAGACATATTTTCAAAATAAGCATCAATAAATCCCATTTTAAGGCCTATAATCATCACCAAACTACCAATGAGAGCTGCCCATAGCCAAGCCAAGGCCGCGATTATCATTCCGTGCTTTAGCCTTATGGATCCTCCAGAAGGAACAATTTGTTTTATTAGAGTTCCTATGGTTATGGAAATGGCCGAAGGTATAATAAAACTAATATAATTATTTTCTCCATAAATCAGAGAAACTATAATTGGCAGGATAACTACTACACCAATTCCCTGCATTATGCCTCCCAGATACTCTGAGACTACAAAAAAATCCCGCTTTCCGAAATACTTCATATTATCTTATTAGAGATTTCCTTGATAACATATAAATCTTGTCTTAACAGTAAAAAATCATGTTATTAAAACAGGGATAATTGATGTCAGGGCATTTAATAATCTATTAATCTTGAATATTCAGTTAAAAATAAAAATAGAAAATGTATGTAGTTCTTATTTATTAAATTAGACTTTTTAATCACTTTAAAAAATAAATAAATAAAAATTTAAATATTGTTTTTATTTAGATTTTTTTTCTTCTTCCATAACACTCAATTCAGACCCTAGGAAGTCTTTAATGTCCCGTATACTGTTGAGTAATTGTGCAGGGAACACAATGGTTGAGTTTTTCTCGGCAGCGATGTTACTGAGTACTTGCATAATCCGCAGCTGCAGAGCTACTGGATGTTCAGTAATGATATCTGCAGCATCCCCTAATTTACCTGCTGCCAGATATTCTCCTTCTGCAGAGATAATTTTGGCTCTTTTCTCTCTTTCAGCTTCAGCTTGTAGAGCAATAGCCCTTTGCATGCTTTCTGGCAATTTAATATCTTTTATTTCCACGGTGGTAACTTTAATTCCCCATGGTTCGCTGTGTCCATCTATAATTTCCTGAATTTTTTGGTTGACATGAGGGGTATCTGATAAAACTTGGTCTAATGTAAATTGTCCTACCACACTTCTAACAGTGGTCTGAGAAATCTGATTTACTGCTCGGTTGTAGTTTTCAATCTCTACTACTGCTTTATATGCATCCACCACTTTAAAATAGGCCACTGCGGCCACATCAATGGTTACATTATCTTGTGTAATGATTTTCTGAGCAGGGATAGGCATAGTAACTATTCTAAGTGAAGGCTTTACCATACGATCAACCAGAGGAATAATTATTCTAAGTCCTGGTTCTCTAACACCTATTACTTTACCCAGTCTAAAAACGACTCCTCGTTCGTACTGGTTCACAACCTTGACAGAAAGTCCGATAATAATCAGTATGGCTGCCAATATAATAATTATAGTAAGCAAATCCATTTTATACCCTCCAATGTTCTCTAAATTTTAGATTTTAAACTAATATTATTTCTACTTTTAATAATATGCCTCTTAAAACTAATAAAATTTAGTAAAAATAGGTGAATAATAAACTCAAAAAAGCAAAAAATTTAAAAGGTAATTAATTTAGTATTTAGTTCTATAATTTTATATAGTAGTTTAGTTTAACTAGTCTATTTAACTAGATACTAATCCAATTTGTATATTTTTCATTATCTAAAAATTTTTAATGGTCTGATTTCTATAAAACAAAAATTTTGCTATACTTACTAATTATTTAGATCTATTAAATTTAAAATATATATTAATTAATAATAAAATTCAACTTATTAACCTATTAACTCATTAATGACTGGTTATAATGAAACACAAAGGACTAATTTTAATACTGGTTGGCATAGGGATTATAGCAGCCATGATAATATTCATAGGCCCAGAGAAAATCTTAAATGCATTGGAAAAGGCAAATCCAATTTTTATAATCTTAGCAATACTTGTTCAATTCCTTGTTTATGGCTTGTGGGCATTGAGATGGTCAATAACCACTAACTCCGTCAAAATAAATGTTAAGAAAAGACATCTTTTACCTATGCTCATGGTGGGACTTGCAGTAAACAATATCACTCCTAGTGGCAGAGGAGGAGGAGAACCGGTCAGGGCTTATATTTTAAGCAAATATTCTAAATGTTCCATGGAATCTTCATTTGCAACAGTGATTGCAGATAGGGGCCTGGATATGTTCCCATTTATCGTTTTAGCAGTCATAACTATTTTTGCGGTTATGATGACTTTTAGTCTGCCGTTTTGGGTTCTTTTAAGTTTAATTATCGCTGTAATACTACTTATTGTAATTTTTGTACTGATTTTTTATACATCTTTAAACAAAAAAGCAGGAGAAAAATTCACGCGATGGGTTTTAAAACTTATAAGAAGGTTTTACCGGAAAAATCCGGAAAAACTTGAAAAAAAAGCTTTAAGTGCCATAAATGAATTTCAGTTCACCATGAAAATAATGCTGAAAGATAGGAAAGTAATGTTATATGGTATTCCACTTTCATTTTTGATCTGGTTTTTTGAAATAATGAGGGTTTATCTGGTATTTTCCGCCTTTGGAATGGATATATCATTAATTTTAATAGCAGAAGTTTTTATAATTGCCAGTTTAATTGGAATGATTCCATTACTTCCGGGAGGCCTAGGGGCGGTTGACGGGATTATGATAATACTTTATTCTGCTGCGGGTGTCCCTCCTTCGATTAGTGCCGCGGCCACTGTTCTGGAACGATTAATATCATTTTGGATGACTTCTATTATAGGGATCGCATGTTTGCCTTATTTCGGGTCTGGTGTTATTGAAAAAATATCAAAGAAAATATAATATGCTAAACTGGTATAGTAAAAATATTAACTAAAAAATTATATTATACCTAAATTAGTTAAATAATAAAATCCATAATTTATAATGTAAACTGAATTGTTCATAATATTTAATTCATAAACAATCATAGATTAATATTTAATTATTATTTAAAAATTATAAGAATTAATAATTAGTAATTTAATTTAAAGTGGAGATTTTAAATGCAGGAAGAGTATTCTCATATGGGGGGAGGAGTTACTGAAGATAGTGATCACTTTGAATTAAAAAAATCATTCTTAAATGAATATGAGATGTTAAGTGAGGATATTAGGAATTCCAATCAATTTTTAAATTTATTACTAGACCAAAATCCAGATCCTTGGTATTTATATGACTTGAAGGGATTTTTAATTGACTGTAACAAATCTTTTGAAGACTTGGTAGGTTACACTCGAGTTGATTTAGTTGGTAAATGTTTTTTGCAACTAAAATTACTACCGCTTATCCAAAGAGCCAGAGCTAAGATTATTCTGGATAAAAATGCGGCAGGTATGATCAGTGGCCCAGATGAATTTGAATTCATAACTAAAAATGGGGAACTGATTAATGTTGAACTTAAAAATTCTTTAGTTGACATAAAAAATCGAAAATTAGTTCTGGTAACTATAAGGGATGTTGAAAAGCATTTAAAGAAAGAGAAAGAGCTGGAAAGTCGCACTGAAGCTCGAGAAAAAATGATTGAGGAACTTTATCGGCAAATTGAAAAAAATTTGCAGATTGTAACCAGCCTTATGAATCTCCAAAAAGCTCACATGAGGGACGATAAGGATGCTGAACTTCTTCAAGATACTCATAATCGTGTTAAATCTATTAGAAAAGCTTATGAAAAGCTTATTCAATCTCCAGAGCTTACTCGTATTAATTTTGCAGAATATTCTAAAAGTATTCTCTCCGGCCTTTTAAGTACCTATGCTCCAGAGCCAGGTAATATAGGGTTAAATGTTGAATTAGAAGATACTTTCATGGATATGAGTACTTCTATTCCTTTGGGTATGATTTTAACGGAATTAGTTTCTAATAGTTTTAGACACGCTTTTAAACCGAATATAATGGGTGAAATAAGAATTATTTTTAAAAATTATCCAGATTACTATGTTTTAAGGGTTCAGGATAATGGTGATGGATTCCCTGATGATGTTAATTTTGATAGAACACATTCGCTGGGCCTGCAACTGGTTAAAAGTTTAGTAAATCAGATAGATGGTAATATGAAAAGAAAACTGTCCGGCGGGACTTGTTTTTCAATAGAAGTCCCTAAATTGGGAAGTCTAGAGCTGGATCGGATTTATGAGTGATTTTTTTATTTTAACTTATTTTAATTATTTTAAAATATAATTATGATTATTTCTAATATATTTATTATAGCAAGCACTTATTTGTAATTTCTTTAAGTGTTTAATTAATTAATTAATTCAAATCTCTCAAATTTTATATAAAATCCGATTATTTCAGATTATTTCTATAAAATCAAATAGAAAAATATATAATAATTCTTTTACTACATCAAACTCGGTGATAATCATGGAAATAAATGGTGTGGAAATAGAAGATACTTTTGCAGAAGCATTTGGAATACAAGTTTCACGATTGTTGGTAACAGCAGCAACAAAAAAACTGGCTAAAATAGCCGCTACTGAAGCTACTGGATACGGAACATCTGTTATTGGATGCCCTGCCGAAGCGGGTATTGATTGTTATGTGCCTCCATCAGAAACCCCTGATGGCCGGCCAGGATACATAATCATGATCTGTAACATGAACAAGGGAAAACTTGATCATGAATTATTAGAGCGTGTAGGAATGTGTATTCTCACTGCAGCTACAACTGCCGTCTTTGATGTTCTTGATGATGAAGATGAAAAACTAAAAACCGGTCAAAAACTGAAATTCTTCGGTGACGGTTATGAGAAAAAATTGGAACTTGATGGAAGAACCATATTCTCTATCCCCCTCATGTCTGGTGACTTCTTAATTGAAGGAGAATTAGGAATTAAATCTGGTGTAGCCGGAGGAAACCTCATAATACTTGCCGATAGTCAAGCAGCAGGTTTACTCGCTGCAGAAGTTGCAGTAGATGCTATTGAAAATGTCCCGGGTACCATTACTCCATTCCCTGGAGGAATTGTAGCTTCTGGTTCTAAAGTTGGATCTAACAAATACAAATTCTTAGGTGCTTCTACCAACGAAAAAATGTGTGTAACCCTAAAAGACGAAGTAGAAGATACTCAAATCCCTGCTGATGTCAATGGTGTTTACGAAATTGTTATTGATGGTGTAGATGAAGAATCTGTTAAAGCAGCAACTAAAGCAGCTGTTGAAGCCGCAGTTAAAGTTCCAGGTGTTTTAAAAATCAGTGCTGTAAACTTTGGTGGAGATCTGGGTGCTTACAAAATAGTTTTGCATGATTTATTCTAAAAAGGGAGTTAATAACTCCATTTTTTTGAATTATTTTTTTTAAATTAAATTCAAGGATTTTATTTTTCAATTTTTTTATTAATTATTTTTTATTATTATATTAAAAAATAAATTATAATAAGAAATAAATTAAAAATAGGTTATTTAAAAGTTTATTTAGAAAAAAATTTAAATATTATTTATTACTCAATACAGAACTGCCTTACATTTTCTTTTTCCACAATTTCCCAGATTTCTTCTTCAGGAAGATTAATTCCCAGTAAAACACCTTTTTTATCCAGCTTTTTTTCTATTTTGCGAATAATCTTTTCTTCAGCCGCCGCCATGGTATGGGTGTGTATCTGACGGGAAATTTCATATAATGCCGTTAGAGAACGTCGAGCATCGGGTTTTTTGAGTTCTTCTTCGCAATTATCAAGATCCGCGCGGTTTTTAATATTCAAGTTACGTGTTACAACTTGTCTTACCCCTGGCAAGTAGTGCTTTGCATCTAATATGCGCCCACCTTCTCCAATAATTATTTCTTTATCATCCAGAGTTCCCACTTCGTGTTTAACCAGAATTTGAACTACGCGTCCTGTTTTTTCTATAAGTTCTTTAATTTCTTTAGGAGTCATATTAACTCCTAATAAGAACCCTTTTTTACTTAATTCTTTTTCTACACGATTTAAACTTTTAGTATCCGGACCAGAAATTCTATGGGTATGTATTCCTCCTCCAGAGAGAGTATAAATTCTATCCAATGATTCTAATCTTCCAGAATTTTTTTCTAAGTTATCTAAAAATTTTTTAACTTCTTTAACATTTGAGAGACCTATTTTACGACGTAAAGGCTCTCCAAAACCACTGAAATAGTATTCTATATCTTCCAGGATGCAGCCATGTTTTAAAATTATTTCGGCCTCTTCCATTATATCCGAAACACCATGATTTTCTACAATAACCATTTCTGGTTTTATAACAACTTCTACCAACCTACCATACTTACGAGCGACTTCTTTGATCTCATCAGGTTCTAAATTAACACCTAAGAGGAGCCCTTCTTTTTTTAATTCCCCTGCTAGCTTTTTAAGGGTTTCTTTATCTGGTCCTGAAATCCAGTGGGAATGTATTCCACTTACTGATTCGTATATTCTTTCTAAGGAATTTTTTCGGTTGATATCATCATCCAGACTATTCAAAAATTTATTTAATTGTTCTATCTTAGAAATTCCAATTTTGCGGGCTAATGGTTCTTTAAATTCAGGTAAATGGTATTCTATATCTTCCAGGGTGCAGCCATATTTGATTATTATTTCTGATTCTTTTCTGATGTCATCCACTTCATGCATCATAGTAATCTTCATCATGGTAGGTTCAATAGCTGCAAAGTAAATATCTTCTCCACCACTGGTCTCTGGGGATATTACTCGGTCCGCTCCTGAGCGATAAAGGCGTTTAATATTTTCTTTTTTACTGGCACGAGCCACGATCCATATTTCTGGATGTATTTCTCGGGAGGTTAAGGTTATGAAAAGATTATCAACATCTTCTCCAGTGGTAATTATGACTCCTCGAGCCCTACTAATTCCGGCTTCTTTCATCACACTTTCGTCAGTAGCATCTCCAGGTATGGCCAAAATACTAGAGTCTTCCCAAAGCTCTTTTTCCACTAAATCTCGATTTTTTTCGATAATTATGGTTTTTTGATTTCTTTCTTCTAATTCTTTAAAAACTGCGGCCCCTACTCTTCCATATCCACATAAGACGAAATGATTTTCCATGGAAGCCATTTTTTTCCGTATTTTGGAGCCAGATCTAATATCTTCTACCGTCATGGTTACCACCGATATACTAAGGCTGAAAACATAAGCAATAAGTCCCACGCCGGATAAAGCTAAGCTAACTGCAAAAAGTTTCTGTTCTACTGTATGGGGGAGAATATCACCGTATCCTACTGTGGCAATGGTTATAATTGTAAAATAAATAGCATTTATAGGATCAAGTCCCATTATATAAAGAGAACCAATAAATCCGTAAATAATTAAAATTCCCAGAGCAATTATGGCAAAATAAAATATGGAAATGGGTATTGCCTGGATATCCTCAGTTTTGGGTATTGTTGGTATGCGTGAAGAGGCCAATTATAACACCTCATTAAATATGTCTTTCCATGCCTTTTTTATTAATTCTATAAAATGGGACTTCAGAGTATAATAAATAATTTAAAACGACTAATTTTATCTATTTTTTATCTATTTACTAAATTTATTATTTATTTACAGTTATTATTAAATATTCTCTATTATAATTATATAAATAGTGATACTATGAATCCTTTGGACATGATGGTTGTTGATTTTAATGCAGAATATTTAGGAATTCCTAGACTTAGTTTGATGGAAAATGCAGGCAGGGCCCTGGCCTATGAAATATCTAAGATAAATTCTAATATAAATAGTGCCAAAGTTATTATTTTTACCGGACCTGGTGGAAATGGTGGGGATGGTTTTGTAGCGGCTAGGCATCTTCTAAATATGGGATTTAAAGTTAAAATCGTCTTATTGACTCATCCTTCAAAAATAAATTCTAAAGACTCTATTCAAAATTGGAATGTTCTGGAAAATATGAGGCCCTATTTATCTGATTTGGAGATTGAAATTTGTTATGATTCCTCTCAGATTGATTATCAATTGCTAAGCAGTGATGAACATATTTTGATAGATGCTATTTTAGGAACTGGGATTAAAGGAGTTATTAGGGAACCTTTTAGATCTGCTATAAATCTTATAAATAAATCTAACTCACCAGTAGTTTCTGTAGATGTTCCTAGTGGTATGGATCCTTTGAATGGTGAAATAAATGATATTTCAGTGGAGGCAGAATATACTGTAAGTTTTCACCGGGCAAAAACCGGTCTCAAAGGACCAGAATCAGCATCTTCGAAAATAGGAAAATTAATTGTTTGTGATATTGGGATTCCAAAAGAAGCAGAAATATTTTTAGGTGCTGGTGATCTTTTAAGGCTCAAATCAAGAGATTACAATGCACATAAAGGAGCTAATGGACGGTTACTGATTGTGGGTGGTAGTAAAGAATACGCTGGGGCTCCTGCCCTAGCAGGCCTATCAGCACTTGCTGCGGGTGCAGATTTAGTTACTATAATATGTCCTGATAGTGCAGCTATACCTATTAAATCTTATTCGCCAGATTTAATAGTAAAAAACCTTCCTGGAGAATATATTAATCCAGAAATGCTGGAACCAATTTTGGAATTATCTAAAAAAGCTGATTGTGTTTTGCTGGGTTGCGGTGCCGGTGATAAAGAAGAGACTAAAATAGCTTTAAATTTACTCGCCAAAAAATTAGGGGAACTTAAAAAACCCATGGTAATGGATGCTGATGCCTTAAAACTGGTCGATAAAGAATTAGTGAAAAATCAAGAGAATTTAATCATAACTCCACATATGGGTGAATTTAAAGCTTTTTTCCAAGAAGAAGCACCTATTATTCTTTTTGATATTAAAGAAAAAATATCTGCTTTTCAATCTATTTCTCAAAAAATTAAAGGAACTATTTTGCTCAAAGGAAAACTGGACATGATATTTAATGGGAAGAAATTTAGATTGAATAAAACTGGAAGTCCAGGAATGACGGTGGGCGGAACTGGAGATTGCTTGGCAGGGTTAGTTGCAGCACTATATTCTCAAAGCCATTCTGCATGGGATTCAGCTTGCTTAGGGGCTTTTATTAATGGCCGGGCCGGTGAATTGGCTCAAAATAAATGGGGATATAATTTCAGTGCTTCTAAAATGATTGAATTTTTAAGTGAAGCTATGAAATATGATTTTTAATTAATGGTTTCATTTTTTGGTGCAATAACTCTGATAAAGGTATAATGATAAATTCAATCAATAAAGGCCCATGGATTTGGCTATAACTAAAACACCAACTCCAATTATTCCTCCAAAGCCAGCTACCAGGACAGTCAATAGATTTATTGGTATTTTAACAATGGGTAATAGATTTACTACAAAAAGAAATATAATTCCTAGAATCATATTGAAAATTATTGTTATTCCGGCTCTTCCTAATTTAAGGAGCATTTTAATTCCAAATAATCCTAAAACGATTATAAATGTTCCTATAACAATTAATGTCATTATATCGAGGATTTCCATCATAAATACTCCATTAGTGTTTTAAATTATGAGTTTAATAAATTCTAATTAGTTAATTAAATTATATAAAGATTATCTAAACTTAATTTAAAATCAAAGTTAATTAAAGATTTATTTTATAAAAATATTAATTACTTTCTATTTTCTAAATAAATTAAATCTATCAATATAAAATCAACTAATTAATTAATTAATAAACTATGGGGTAGAGCGCGTGATTAGTATTAATTAATATCAATATAAGTTAAATTAATCTATTATCAATTAAAACCAGCTAAAACTTAATATCTATGAGTTTTAGTAAAAATCCATTAGAATATAAAAATTTATTAAAAATAAAAAATTTGAAAAATTAAATTAAATAATAATTAAATTAATTATTTAAATTTACTCTTCTTTACATATCTTGTTATAAAGAGCAGCTTGCATTGCATAGTTTTTTACCATACCCACCATTTCGCGCTGATCCATACTTTTATCCTCAAAAGACACTATATCTTGCTGATAAAGGCTGAAAGGTGAATATCTTCCTACAATACGCATACCACCTTTGTGTAATCTAATTTTAACAATTCCAGTAACTCTGCGCTGCATATGGTCAATCATTTGATCTAGATCTTCCCTTAGTGGGTCATGCCAGGTTCCATTATAAACTAACTCGGAGTAGGTGCTGCTAATTGTTTCTGCAAATTTTAATTCACTTCGAGTTAATGTAATCTGTTCTAATGCCTTGTGAGCAGTTAATATCAAGAAAGCTCCAGGTGTTTCATAGATTTCTCTGCTTTTGAGCCCTATGATACGATCTTCAATGATATCGACTCGGCCGATTCCATGGATTCCTGCTATCTGATTAAATTTGTTAATTATTTCCAGTGCATCCAGTTTTTCCTGGTCAATGGCCACGGGAACTCCCTTTTCAAATTCTATTTCTATTATCTGAGCATCTTCTGGTGCATCTGCACTGGATCTGGTCCAGCTAAAAGCATCTTCCGGAGGCTCTACCATAGGGTCTTCTAGAACGTCTCCTTCAATAGCCCGACCCCACAGATTTTCATCAATACTGTAGAGCTTGTCTGAAGGCAGCGGAATTCCACAAGATTTTGCATATTCTACTTCTTCAGTTCTGGTGAGATTTAGTTCCCGAATGGGAGCAATAACTTTACAATCGGATAATGAACGGATTATGGCCTCAAAACGGAATTGATCATTTCCTTTACCAGTACATCCATGGGCTATGGCAGTTGCACCTTCTTTTTTAGCCAATTCCACGATTTTCATAGCGATTAAGGGTCTGGCCAGAGCAGTACTCAAGGGGTAACCTTCATAAATAGCATTGGCTTTTATAGCCTTAAAAATGAAATAATTAGCAAATTCGTCCTGTGCGTCGATAGTATAATGTTTACTACTTCCCATACCATTAGCTACTGATGCGGGACGTTCAATTTCTTCTCGGGGTTGCCCTACATCTACACATGCCGTAATAACTTCCATATCGTATTTTTCTTCCAGTAATTTGATGCAAACGGACGTGTCTAGGCCGCCACTGAATGCGAGAACAACTTTTTCCATTTTATCACCTAATAAGTTTTTATTGATTATTCTGATTTGAAATAAAAATTTAGATTTATTGAAATTTATTTAGTTACTTATTTCTTTAAAATTTTTAAAGTTCTTTAGTTTCAATTATCTATAATAGAATTTGTATAATAAATAATTAATATATAATTCATTTAATTAACTAATTAGTTTTAAGCTCAAATTTATTTATAAGGATATCTAAAAATACTATGAACTTATTTATATCTATTAATTTTGGTCTAATTTGGTAGATAAATAACATTCGGATATTATATTTGGACAAATTTGGAGTACAATTATAGTTTTTATCAAAAATAATAAGTAATAATCAGTTAAACTTATCGTGAAGTGATGGAATGGTTTTTGCACAGACTAAAAGAGATATAAGTGGAGAAATAAGCTTAATATCCACTCAAACCAGGGGCAATATTGAGGATAATGATATTCTCAAAAAGAACATTTCTTCCAGCATCAGTAGCAAAATTTTGATTAAAATTGCAAAAAAAGGTACTCCTTTAGTTGAATTAGGTAATGGCAATCCTAAAGTAATGATGATTGCAGGTGTGCATGGTAATGAACTTCCTCCTCAAATTGGATTGCTAAAACTTATTGAAATGTTAAGAAATTCTAAATTAAATGGTAAGGTTTATATAATTCCCTTTGCTGCTCCGGCAGCTACTATGAATAATAGTCGCTGGTTTGATGGACTTGATTTAAATAGGGCAGGTTCAAATGAAGGATCTGTAACATATGATCTATTAAAATCAATTCAAGAGCTTGAAGTGGATGCTGTAGCGGATTTTCATTCCACAAAGATTGGCAGCAACCCTGGAAGGGAAAGTGTTTTTTGCACTAAAAACCCTTGCTATGAGAGTTTTGAAATTGGTCAATTTATTACTAAAAGAACTTCTTCTGAATTAATATTTTATAATGCTGCAGGTACGATGTACAAGGGAGCATTGGAGGATGAATGCAATATTCGAGGCATACCTGCAGTAACCTGTGAAGTTGTATCTGAAAATGGACATGTAACTCCTGGAAGTACGCAAAAATCTTTAATGCAAATGGAATCTTACTTAAAATACTTTAAGATTATTAAATAATTAATTAAACGTCAAATACTATGTATTTATTTAAAGAATACTTTATAATATTTTAGTTGAGCATCAATAACAAAACCATAACTAAAAATAATAGGGACTTCACATATCATTCATTCGAATTATTTAAGAATTAAACGGGAATCATCCTATTACTTCATATTTTAATCAGATAATAAATAAATTAATTCAAAATTATAATTTGGAAGTATCTAAATGTCATCTTATAAAAAACACGCCATTTTTGCCCTTATATTGACTTTACCTTTTTTTCCAAATGTCTTTTCTCTGGCACTGGCTTTAATTGCAGCATCATTTCCGGACTTTGATCACAAAGTTAAAAAGAAAAATATTACTCTGCTGTTCGTTATAGGGATTATACTCACTTTAATTTTGTATATTTTTAAATTACCTTACTTGTTAGGCATAATTTTGATTACACTCGCCCTAATATTTTATTTATCAGAACACCGCGGATTTACTCATTCTTTATTGGGTATAGGTTTACTTTCCATTATTTTAACGGTATTAGTTATTTCATCTTACTTTTTCTTCTTTGGTCTGGGAATCAATGAACAAGGTACTCTAGCCGTAATTTTAATATTATTAGGATCTTTATCGATTAATAGAAATATTATGCTCCCGTTTATATTTATAGGGGTTTTAGGAGTTTTATTAACTCCATTTCCTCACCCAAATCTGTATAATGTCATGGGTGCCTTTTTCCTAGGATTTATTAGTCATGTTATTCTAGATTCTTATACTCCCCAGGGAGTGGAATTTTTCCGACCTTTCTATTCAAAAAGACTTAAAAAAGGCTTTGGAACTTCTTTAATTATTTTATGGATTTTAGGAGCTTCTTATTATGTTTTTAACTTTATTTTATGAATCTCTTTTTATTAATTACTAAACTAATGGTTTTATTTTCAATATGTGCTTATAATTTTAGAGTATACTATTTATATGATTCAAATAGGGCATTTATTAATTGGTGAAATTGACTTTATAGTCCTATAAAAATTAATATAGAAACATTTATATTATCATAAATAATCATGTTAATTATCTATATATGTCGTTCATATTATCATCGTGATGGATGAATCATCAATTTATTGATTGGTAATTAGAAACTTAGGAGTTAAATCAAGATGTTTATCACTAGAATTTTCTATGGAATAGCTTATTTCGTTGTTTTAATCTATGAAATAATTAAAGCAGAGTTTGATGTTGCTTTAAGAACTATAAACGGAGATGTGAAACCAGAAATCATGGAGATAGAAACTGTTCTGGAGAGACCAATTTCTCAAACTATTCTGGCTAACAGCATTACTCTTACTCCCGGAACACTATCTATTGATCTTGATTCTGAAAAAAGAATATTAAAGGTTGCTACTATTGTAAAAAGAGATAAAGATGCTGTAATTCCTTTTGAACCTTATATAAAAGGAATGTTAGAGTAATTTATGCAAATGAATAATTTTCATTGAGTTTAAGTTTAGATTAATTAAAAATAACTTAAAATTCAATTTTGGCTTATAATATTAGTAATTATGATATAAAAATAAAATTAAAGCAAAATTAAATTAATAAAAATTAATCAAGGCTTAAATATCATTAATAATGTTAAATGGTTTGAAAAATTAACCAAAAAATATCAAAAAATTATAGCGATAATCAAGCTGCAGGAAAGGGATGTTTAATGGACATATTATTAATTTCTGAGTATATTCTTATGGCTTCTCTGGCCATTTTTGCTATTGCATCAATAAGGATTTCTACCAGAAAAACCACAGGAATGGGTCTGGTAGGAGTGTCTGGTTTGAGCATAGCTGTGGCTACACTTTTAGTATTAATTCAAGAAGTTTATGGCATTGCATTTTGTAGAGATATTGCATTAGCTCTGGTTATATTGGGTCCGGTTGGAACCATTGCCTTTGCCAAGGTTTTGAGGGGTGATTGAATGTTGGACGCACTTACAATTATCAGATCAATATTTTTAATCTTAGCATCAGTATTAATCCTCTTATCGGCAATTGGTATCTTAAGATTCAAGGATGATATGGATAAGGTCGTTTACGCCAGAATACATATATTGGGTGTGGCAGATATGGGTTGTATTCTAGCCCTTTTCGCTCTTTATAATCCTCTTTTAGGAGCAGCTTACTTAATATTGTCACCTTTTGCAGCACATGCTATTGCTAATGCCTTCTATTATGGGGAGGAAAACCATGATTGAATATATTTTGATGATAGTGGCTATTTTAGGATCTTTGCTGGCTTTAATACAGAGAGACCTCCTAAAAGCAGCCATATTGACTGGAATACCCGGTGCTGCCATAGCTTTCCTTTACCAGTATTTACTTGCACCTGATGTGGCTCTTACCCAAGCTATTGTCGGTTCTGCAATAATTCCCGTATTTTTTGCTTTAGCAGCTTACAAAACCAGGAGAATGGAGGAATAAAATGATCATTGATGTTCAACTTGCATCGTTTTTAACTGCAGGGACGCTTATAATTATTGGATTATATGCTGCTCTGTTTCTGGATAATTTGATCAAAAAAATAATTGGATTATCTTTCATTGGTGAAGGAGCAAACCTGTTCTTAATTACTATGGGTTATAAACCGGGCGGCATAGTTTATATTTTCTTACCTGGAATGGCTAGAGATTGGTTTGCCCAGAATGCAGCTTATCCACTACCTTTTGCCCTGGTACTTACTAGTATTGTTATTGGGGCCAGTACCCTAGCGGTTATGTTAGGTATTATCATAATTCTTTATAAAAAACACGGCACCCTTAGTGCCTCAAAGGTATTGAAAGATTGAATGAAAGGCAGGAGAGTAAAATTATGGCTTTAAAATTTTCAAATTCACTTTCAAATTCACGATTAAATTCAAATGATGCCTCACATTCATATGAATCTTCAAAAATCATGAAAATAAAATTATCACAATATGGAACACAGTTTGAAATATTGGGGGATGATATTTAATGAACCCTCTTATTCCGATAATGGTTATATTGCCAATTGCATGTGCTTTGTTACTGAATTTATTCCATGGTAAGGATAAAACTATTAAAACAATGGCTATTATGGTAGGAGTAGTTCTACCCATAATTCCTTTAATGACAAGTTTTGGGCTTCATTATTTTGGAGGTTATGCTCCTTTAATTGATGATCCGACCATAGCTCAGGGACTTCCCACTTCCATTACAGATAGTGCTCTGAATTTATTCCACCCGGCAATTACTTATGCCTTTGCCAGCGCACAGCAATTATTTATATTTATATTAGGGATTGTAGCATTTTTAGCTATTTTCACTTCTCTAAGTGAAACAAAAAGAGTTTCTGGAGTTTATACATTTCTCATGTTTATGGGAACTGCTTCTATAACGGCTATTCTCCTGTCTGACGATATATTCAATCTTTATGTATTCTTTGAAATAGCGGCTCTGGCCCAGGTTGGTATAATTCTTTGTTCAGGAATAGAAAGAAATTATGAAACCGCCCTAAAATACATGATTTTAGGAAGTATTGCTGCACCAATGCTTTTACTGGGTATTGCATTACTTTTAGGATTAACTGGTAATGTAAACATAACGGATATTATTTACAGTCTTAAACATGGTTTAATAGACCCATATAATCCGTTATTATTGATGTCTTGCGGGTTAATATTATTTGGATGGCTATATGGATCTGGTCTGCCACCATTCCATACCATAAAATCGGCGGTTTACAGTAAAGCACTTCCACACGGTGCAGCATTGCTTCAAGCATTTTCAGTATTTACTTTCGTAGCATTAGGAATTATCATTATTAGAATCTTCTCTTACTTGCCCCTAACCCAATGGGCCATAATATTCTTCTCATTGCTGGCCATGGTGTTGGGAATTACTATGGCACTCATGCAGACTGATTTCAAACGTATCATCGGATTTTTGGCTGTGGGGGAGCTCGGATATATTGGTTTAGGTCTGGGTATGGGAACTGCATTTGGTATAACTGCTGGTCTTTTCCAGGCAGTAAATGAGGCCATTATTACCGCCTTCCTTTTCATTGGATTTGGAACAATTCTTTATAAAACAGGAATCAGTGACACCAATAAATTAGGTGGTCTCTTGGTTGAAAATCCATGGGTGGCTGGACTGGTTTTAATCGCTGGTTTTGCAATGGCTGGAGTTCCACCATTCAATGCTTTCCAAAGTAAACTTCAGCTTGTTCAAGCATCTATAAGTGCGGGATTGCCTGAACTGGGTATACTGATGGTTTTATTGAGTATAATAACTTTCATGACATTTGTTAAAGTATTTTATACTATTTATTTGAGACCACGCCCTAAAGATCTGGAAATCTTAAATGAAAAAATCCCAAAGGCTACCATCATTTCTATGGTGGCATTTTTGGTTATTTGTCTGGTATTAGGACTTTTCCCACACTTAGCAACAGATAATCTAGCACAACTTGCCCAGGGGCTGGTATAATGAAGGAATATGTTGGAAGAAAAGAATTTAATAATCTTAAATTAGAATTAGAGCTTTTAGAGTCGGAACTTTTAAAAAGCTTGAAACAGCCAACCCCTTCTATTGATGGTTTAACAAAAACCTACAATTTAATTGATAATAGGTCGTTTAGGGGGATTTTATGAATCTTTATGATCTAATAATTGGTAAGATACAACAAATTCAAGATAAAGCTAAAGAACAGGAACCAGTTACAAATATGTCTGCTTCAGCTGTTCTAGCTGCTGAAATAACATTGATATCATCTGTTCTTATTGCAGCGATTATGCTTCGAAAAATAAGTGATATTTTAATGGTGGTAGTTGTACTAGCTCTTTTCTTCATTATGGTGACAGCCATGCCAATCATTCCACGCCTCAAAAGAGAACAGAATGATTCTCTTAAAAATATGGAATTTTATGTCATTCTGACACTTGGGGTGCTCATAACATTATTCTACTGGGGGACAACTCATGTCTGAAGGTATACGAAACTTAATAGCATCTATTGCATTGGCATTATTTGGTATAACCTTATTAGAATCCATGGTTGGATTTAAAGAAGCTCTAAATCCGGGAATAAATCAAGTATATCTATGGGTTGGTACCAAAATTGCTCCTAACATGGTAACCAATGTGGTTTTTGATTGGAGAGCTTTCGATACTCTGGGAGAAGCTCTTATCCTTGTTACAGCAGTAATTATAACTCTTTTAATATTTGGAAGAGGAAAAGTAGAAATGGGGGGCAAATAAATGAGTACCATACTTAAAATATTCGTATTCCCCGCTGCAATGCTCATAATGTGTTTGGGAGTTTTAACAATTCTAGGAGGACACATCACACCTGGAGGAGGATTTCAGGGAGGAGCTATGATTGCAGGAGCATTTATCTTCTGTGCTGTAGTTTACGGGTTAAAAGAAAACCCTTTCCACTTTTCACATAATTTCATGGCGGCTATGGAGAGTGCTGGTGCATTAATTTATGTAGGTCTGGGATTAGCAGGATTGATATTTTCTGGATTTTATTTATACAACCTGGGAGTAGATTTATACGGTATTGTTCCTACCTTCATCAAGAACATATTTGACTATCCAGATCCAATACACGCAGGAATTATCCCTTATTTGAATATAGTGATTGGTTTAAAGGTTATGGTTGGTTTAAGTGCAGTTGTGATAGCATTTATGCAATTTAACCATGAAGATGAAAACAACGATGCTGATGGTGAATCTGATGGTAAATGATCATCATAATTATCTAATGAAATTTAACATAAAAGGAGAATGGAAATGTTATATTTAGGCCCAACATTATTCGGATTTCTGCTAGGATTTATACTGGGATCACGAATTAAAAATAATCCTGAAAGTGAAATGCACTTTCCTTATTCGTCATATATTGTAGTCATAATTGCTGCATTATACATGGCTTGGCAATTGGGACCTTTCCCTTATTATGTTGATTCACCTTTAGCCAGTGGATTTGTAGCGTGTATTATTGGAATATTTGCCGGAAAAATCGTTTTCGGCCGTCAACCTACAAAAACATAGTTAAAAAAACCATAAGTAAAACCATTATTATTAAAATCATTAAAAAATCATTAATCAAACCAATTATTACCAGAATCATTAATTTAAATCATATTGTGAATAACTAATATGAAATTAATTAATAAATTGCATAATATTGTGTAATAATGAGGTAAATAAATCTAGAAGGAATTATCATGTTTTTATCAACTAACAAGTGCGAGGGTTCAGGGGAATGCATAAAAGAATGTCCCACAGAAGCTATACGTCTGATTGATGGGAAGGCTTTTAGCTGCATAACTTGTGGTGCATGCGCCGATGCTTGTCCTAATAGAGCAATATTCAAAAATAAATATGGTGGTTATATTGTAGACCGGGCACGATGTAATGCATGTGGTGTATGTGAATTCACCTGTCCTGTTAACAGCATAAAAATAGAAAATGGTGTTACTAAAGGTATATGTGCTCGTTGTGGAATTTGTGTTGATGCTTGTCCACATGATGTCAGAGTCGATGCCTTTGATATTATTGAGGATCGCCAGCTACAATTTTTAGAATCTTTAAATCTGGCCATACAGGCTCCTAAAAGAGTATCTGCAGAACATGATGGGGTTGAACGGGTAAATGTAGTCACTGAACGGGATAAATGTACTTTATGTCGCAGATGTGAGTATTACTGTCCTACTGAAGCCATAATAGTAAATGTTGATCAAAGTGGAGTTTGTACTGATTGCCGGGTCTGTGAAGATCTCTGTCCTGCAGATGCTATTAAAGACACCACAATTGATAATGAAAAATGTACTTTATGTCTGAAATGTGTAAAAGAGTGCCCTAACAGTGCTATTTATATAAAAGACTTCCAGGTTTCCATTAAAAAGCCAGAGGATATAAATGGAGAAAATCTTGAAAATTTTGAATTTCCTGGAACTTCAAAAATCACGGGAAGTATTATATCTTGCTTAAACTGTGGTTTATGTGCTGATGCTTGTGAAAATGATGCTTTGAGAATGATTGATGGAAAACTAAGATTTGATCCTTCTATTTGCTCTGAATGTGAAAGCATGGCCTGTCTGTCTGTCTGTCCAGTGGGAACACTAAGACCATCAGAAATCTCAGGGATGGGACTAAAAGGATACTGTGTATCTTGTGGCCGATGTGTAAATGTCTGTGATATTAATGAGGCCCGGAGTTTTAAAAAGGTTAACTGGGATGGAAGCATTTCTGATGACTGCATATCTTGTGGTATCTGTGCTGAAATATGTCCTAAAGAGGCCATTACTCTTAAAAGAGGAACCATTGATGTGGATAAGGCCAAATGTATTTTATGTGAAAAATGTGGTATTCACTGTCCGGTCGATGCTATACCTAAAACTACCATGCGTAAAAAATCAATCAAAGACGGATTTACACTTATAAATGATAAATTGTGTATGCAATGCCATCTATGCGAAAAAATATGTCCTGAAGAGGCCATATCTGAAACAGAAGATGGAAAATTAGTAGTGGATGAAGATAAATGTATATATTGTGGGGCCTGTTTTAATGCCTGTCCTGCCAGAGCAGTAATGTTTGAAAGAGAGTTTGAGGAATCAGTATGAAAAATTTAATTAGGATAATCCTGGAAGGGGCTTATACCAATTTTAAAAGGATAGCTTTTGCCTCAGACCGGGTTACTGACATGGAAATGAGAAGCCGAATCCTGGAAGGCCGTGTTCAACCCACAGATAAAGTGGCTGAAGTGGCTTGTATTGGATGTGGTGGATGTTGTAATGCTTGTCCAACAGAAGCGGTGGAGATGAAGAATCTGGAAGAGCCAGTAGAACTAATGGAAGGGCTTGTTAAAACTCAAATTCCAGTTCTAAACAGTGAGAGATGTGTTCACTGCTATTACTGTCACGATTTTTGTCCATTATATGCGTTATTTGGTGAAAAAGCTACTATCCATCCAAATGATGTTGGAATTGTAGAATCAGATATTACTCAGTTAATGGATAAACCTTTCAAGATTTCAGATGATAAAATTGCTTTTATATCTCAGTTTTTAGCAGATAAAAGTATTTTAAAGAAAAAAAAGATTTAATCTGAAATTTTAACCTAATTATATTATAAAAAAACAATAATTAATTATAAATTTATGAGAGTGATCAAATGAGCCTCAAATCGTATTCAAGGGCCAGAGCTGTTCATGCCATGCTAGTATATACTGGAGGATGTAATGGTTGCGATATAGAAATCGTCAACGCTGTTTTTTCTCCTAAATTCGATGCAGAGCAATATAAAATCTTCTTAACCTGGAACCCCCGGGAGGCAGATGTTCTCATTGTCACCGGTCCAGTTACCAAACACAATGAAAAACCTTTAAAAGAGATATATGATGCAATACCTGAACCTAAAGCAGTTATAGCTGCGGGGGCCTGTGCTTTAATGGGTGGAGTTTATAAAAACATCCATGGAGATTTGCCATCTGAAGAAATCTCGGGACCTGTGGATAATATTATACCTGTGGATGCAAAAGTTCCAGGATGTGCAGTAAGGCCGGAAGATGTGCTGGCTGGCGCAGTGGCCGCTTTACCTAAACTTTTAGATGCGGATTAAAAATCTGTTATGCTTGCTAAAATATATATTTCAATGTAGCAAAAAAATTTAAAATAAATATAAAATTAAAAATTAAAATTTAAATTCAATCAAATTAATCATTAAAGTGATATTATAAGTAAAAATTATCTAAATCACCAAAAAACTTTACAGGTGTTATAATGGATGAAAATAATAAACCAAAAAGGCAAGAAGTAATAGAGACGGAAGTTACTATGGGAACCGTCCACTCTGCTGCCATTGAGCCTTATCGGGTTAGACTCTTTGTGGAGGACGAAATTGTCCGAGACGCAGAGATAACCGTAGGTCTGAATCACAGAGGTATTGAACGTATAATGGAAGGGCTACCTGTGGAAAAGGCCAATAGCTTAACCGAAAAAATATGTGGAATTTGTTCCAACAGTCACATCTGGAATTCAGTAATGGTTGCTGAAAAGGGCCTGGGTATTGAAATTCCGGAAAGGGCCACCTATATTCGAATAATTATGGGGGAACTGGAAAGATTACACAGCCATTTGCTTTATTTGGCTCATGGAAACGAAGTTTTAGGTCATGAAACATTTGCCATGCGGATTTTTTACATAAGAGAGACAGTAATGGAACTTTTAAGGATGATTGGAGGCAACCGAGTACAATATGGTGTTTCCATCATTGGGGGGGTCAGACCACGCTGTGAACTTGATTTAATGAGAATCCAGAAAATCAGTGAAGGTATGGATCTTATTGAGGAAAAAATAACAGAATTTGCAGATAGATTTGTATCAGATCCTATGGTAATGTCCAGGATTACTGGTGTCGGTGTTTTAACTAAAAAAGATGCTTTAAGACTAGCTGCTACCGGCCCGACTCTTAGATCAACTGGTGTGGATTTGGATCTTCGCCGGGATATGGAAATTTACGATCCCTTTGAATTTGATGTCATTACACAAGATGATGGAGATGTTAAGTCCAATCTGCTTATGAGAGTTCTTGAGATACCCGAATCAATTAAAATCATTAGACAAGCCATTAAAAACATTCCAGCAGGCCCCATTACTGACCGCAGTTGGGAAATGCAGGATACGGGTATTATCAAAAGTTACATAGAAGTACCGCGAGGAAAGCTTTTACACTCTTATGCATTAGAAGAAGGAAGAGTAAGAGGATCTATAGTAAGAACACCATCTATAACTAACATAGGGGCCATGCAGCAAGCATGCATTGGTAACCATATTAGTGATGCTCAACTGGCCATTGTGCAATGTGATCCCTGCTTTACCTGCACAGATCGTGCTATAAAGATAACTCAAATTCAAATTTAGGAGATTAAGTCATGGAAGCTTCTATTATCATATATTCAACAGCAGCAGTGATTGGGACTTTAATCGTGGCCTTGTTTGTGGGCCTATGGCTGCCAGGAATTGAGAGAAAATTTATACATGCAAGAATTCAGCAGAGAATCGGACCTCCAATTTCCAGTCCGGGTATTATGGCCCCTTTGAAGTTTTTTTTCAAAGAGACCATAATTCCTAATTCTCCATTACCTCGCCTTTACAATGCACTGCCTTTAGTAGGTTTAGTATCTATATTTTTCATATTGCTGTTCTTAATACCTCAAATGTACTTTGTAGGTGCATTAGCAAGTGTCATAGCAATTGTGGGACTTTTAAAAATTGAAGAGGTCATATATGTATTCATGGGATCTTTATCTCGTTCCATAATGTCTTTGTCTATGCCTTTTCCAGACATTGTTAAGGGTGCTAAACATCCTGATGTACCCCGGTCATTTTTAGAAGATTTAAGTGCAATGAGGGCCTTTAGACTCATTGCTTTTGGATCATTCCCCATATACATTGCATTATTTATACCGGTGGCTATGGCCGGCAGTGTATTCTTGAGTGATATAATCTCTTATCAGCATATGCATGGTCCGGTTTTATTCACTTTAGCTGGAGCTTTAGGAGCTTTGGTATTTTTCATTGGATACATGATTTTACTAAATGAATATCCATTTGCTATCCTTAAAACTAAAGCTGATGTTATAGAAGGTCCATATATGGAATACGCCTCAAAATACAGATCTTATATCTATATTACTAGAGGTTTCCTCATGTTCACGTTAGGAGCTATATTTTCAGTACTTTTCTTGGGAATGCCTCCTAACATTTTAAGCTGGTCTATCCTGGTCAATATTGCTGTGGCATTAATATTCCCTATATTCATGGCCATATTCAGTGCTTTTGCTCCAATATTCACTTTCAAGCAATTTTATCCAGTTGTAGTTGGATTTTCACTTTTAGGGGTCCTAGCTGTGGTTATTGCGCTTTTCTAGGCAATAATATGGAATAAATGTGAGTTAAAGGAATTCAGATGTTAAATGAATTTCATATAAAATCTATTATATTATCAAAAATCTTAAAATATTAAATTATAATTTAGGTGATCAAATGAAATTTGTGGTTAGGCCTCATCATATAATCAGTACGGGCGGTTACATTGTAGAGGTGGACTTCCCTTACAGAAACCTTATTGTTGTTAATCCCACGTCTGAACCTATTAAAATAGATGTACCTATCTTTTCAGAGGATTGGATAGATGAACACAGGGCTTTGGGTTTGAATATCACTCCGGTTAAGGAGGAAGATAATTTTCTCAGTTTATTTAGAAAAGAGCAGATAAAATTGGATAAAATTAAATCTGAGTTAGAATAATATTGATTTTTTAATATTTATCCCTATTATTCTTGATTGTATTACTTGGTTTTTAATAACTTTCAATCTATTTCTAAATTCATATAAAATTTTTAAAGGACTTAAGGAACAATTAAAGATATAATACTTATTTTATATTACTTGACTAATTAAAAATAATTATTTGACTAATTTAACTATTAACAGATGAATTCAAATGAAAAAAAAGATGAGACGGGCTGAAAAGACTATAACTGATTCTTTCACTATTGATGCAATATTAAATAGTTCCGAAATTTGCAGAATTGCTTTTTGCGATAATCAATGGCCATATATAGTTCCTATGAACTTTGCCCATGAAAACGGATTTATTTACCTTCACTCTGCTCGTGAAGGACGTAAAATTGACATAATCAATGAAAACAATCGTGTTTGTTTTGAAATTGAAAATGAATGTGAAATTTTACCTTCTGAAAATGACTGTAGTTGGGGAATGAAATACCAATCGCTTATTGGATTTGGATTTGCAACTTTAGAAGATGATTATATTGAAAAAAAGAAGGCTTTAGATATCATTATGCGAAAATATTCTTCAAAATATTCTTCTACTAAAGATTCTTTTATATATACTAAAAAATCTATTGATTCAATCATAATAGTTAAAATTGAAATTATGGATATTTCTGGTAAAATATCTGGATATTAGGTATTTATTAATTTTTAAATCCAGAAAAAATTCATTTTTAAGCTAATGTTACAAATAAATTAAAATTCAAAAAAATTTATCTAAAAAATAATCAATCTATAAATTTATTATCTAAAAATACCATAATTAATTTTAATTACAGTTTTTCATGTTTTTGGAGATATTTAATGAGTAAAGTTGCTATTACCATAAAAACTATTGAACGGCCAGGAGTTTTAAGTCAAATCACTGACATGTTTGCTTCAGATGGAATCAATATCACTTACACTCATTTATTTGTAGAAAAAGATGGTTCTGGTTCTATTTACATGGAACTGGAGGATGTTAGGGATGTTGATAAATTAGTTAGTGCTATTAATGATTCAGAACCCGTTTTAGAAGTTAAAGTTCATAGATCTCTGGATGATATATATGGAAAAAGGATAATTATCATTGGGGGTGGTGCGCAAGTGGCTCATGTGGCCATGGGCGCTATTAGTGAGGCTGATCGTCATAATATCAGAGGCGAGCGGATTAGTGTGGATACCATACCTTTGGTTGGTGAAATGGAACTTGCAGAAGCAGTTTTTGCTGTTGGTAGGCTCCCCCGAGTTGGTGCTCTTGTTTTGGCCGGATCTTTAATGGGTGGAAAAATCACGGATGCCGTGGAAAAGGTTAAAAATGAGCATGATCTAGTGGTAATTAGCCTTAGCATGCCGGGTAGTGTTACTGAAAAAGCAGATTTGGTGGTAACAGATCCTATACAGGCAGGAGTGATGGCGGTAATGGCAGTGGCCGATACTGCAATTTTTGATATTAAAAAAATCTCTAAAAAAAGGTTTTAGAAATTTTTAGAAAAGTGAGCTATTTACTAAATAATATTTATTAATTTCAAAATCCTTATAAAATAAAATTAATACTTATTTAATTGATACTTATTATAAATGGAAAATAAATTAAAATATTATTTTTATTTTATTATAGGTTAACTCATTTCTATGGCTCTAATAATCCTGCTAGCAGCGTTTTTCAGCTCAGGATCTTTTATATCGCCACTTTCTCGTACTTTTAATGCTAATTGCAGCACTTTTGATACGTCGGCGGGTTTTAAATTTTCAGCCATTCCTAAATAAGTCTGATCTTTATCGTCTTCTATTTTGACTTTTTCTTTGTCCATCAGCTCCAGCATTACCCTGCAAGCACCCATAACACTGGAATCTTCCATTCCTTTGCATTTTTTAATGAGTTCATCTTGTTTCATTTTATCACCTATTATCTACCTTAGATATTATATATAACTTTAAATAGTTTTATATTTTGGGATAAACACTTTTTCAGGTTTTAATGGTCTCTTTTCATGAAAAATCAAGATTTTGATTGCATATTTCCATATAACTACATTTTTCACATTTTTTTGGATTTATATTTACTTCAGGAAGATCTCCTAGATTTATTATTTCTCGAATAGCATCTATTACTATAAAAAGTCCTTCTCTAAGCTCTGAATCAATAACTACGGGTCTTCTATCTCCTAAACGCTCATAATCTACAAAACCAACCATTACCTCGGTATCGAATTCTCTTTCTATTAATAATCCATAAGCAGCTATTTCTAGAGCATCTGAGTCCCATACGCCTCTGATGGGAGGATTTTTTAATTTTCTGCTTATGGGATAATATTTTCCATTTACTATCTCAATTTTATCTATGTTTCCCGATATTTCCAGGCTTTTATCTCTCATTAAATAGCTTTGTAATGATGGAGGAAAAATCATTTCTACTATTTGTCCTGCGTCTTTTTTTGTTTTTATTAATATTCTGTGTATTTTCAATGCTAAAATGGTATTTTCAACTTTTAAATCTTTTTCTAACTCATTAAAAAGTAAATTTTTATCATTATTATCAGCAAATTCATAATTTTCCAGAGATTTTTTTAATAGATAAGGAACATCATTATAAAGTGTTTCACTAATTTGGGCAGCACTCATATCTTTGTTTACATTCATCAAATTTCTACGCAAAATATCTCTAAAATCATTATTTAGCTGGCTCAAAATCTTATTGTAGTTTTTATTTTCGGGTGTTTTTTCATTTTCAATTTCTTCAAGCTCTAAATGATTTCTTAGATATAATTTCAGGGGACAATACAAATATTCATTTATTGAAGAGACTTTAATTGTCATTTTATCACTTATTATCCATTTATTCTATTTTACTGCATTTTAATCTGGGATATAAACCTTAATTTAATAAATTACTATTATCTATATTTTAATATATTAAGTTTATATTTTTTTTTATTTTAGTATTACTATAATTTAAAAAAAATATAATTTTAAAAGAATTTAATCCTCTAAAATTCGGATAAACATACATGGGGCTTTTATTTCTGGTAATTGATCTATTTGGGAGATAGCATCCATAATATTCTTTTCTGATGCTTTATGAGTTACCATAAATATGGGAATGGATTGATTTTCATCATTTTTCTCTTGATTAACAGATTCCAGACTAATGTTGTACTTACTTAAAATCCCAGAGATTTTATGAAGTACTCCTGGTTGATCAAGAGCTTTTAAACGTATATAATATTTAGAAACCACTTCAGCCATATTTTTAATAACTTTTTCTTGACTTTGAGGAGGACCATAAGTGATTTCTTTTTCCGTATTACTGATTATGTCAATACAATCGCCTACAATGGCACTGGCAGTGGGCATCATTCCCGCACCTTGTCCATACATCATAACTGGACCTACTGCGTCTCCAATCATGTAAACTCCATTGAAAACGTCATTTACTGAAGCCAATAGATGATCTTGGGGAATTAATGTGGGGTGCACTCTTACTTCTAATTCATCTCCCACTTTTCTAGTGATTCCCAGGAGTTTAGTAACATATTTCAGTTTTTTGGAAGTAAATTCAATATCTTGAGGAGTAATTTTTGTTATTCCTTCTACATGGAACTTCTCCTGAGCAACATAAGTTCCAAAACCCAGTATGGTTAAAATTATCAGCTTTTGAGCAGTATCATGACCCTCAATATCGAAAGTAGGGTCTTGTTCTGCATAACCTTTTTCTTGAGCTTCTTTAAGAACATCATCGAATTTTAATCCTTCTTCACTCATTTTGGTGAGTATATAATTGGCAGTTCCATTTATTATTCCATAAATACCTTCAAAGTTATTAGCTGCCAGAGATTCATTTAATGGTTGTAAAAGAGGTATTCCCCCACCTACACTGGCCTCGAATGAAATTCTCACATTATTTTTTTCAGAAGTCGAGGTTATTTCTTCCCAGTGTTTTGCTAAAAGTGCTTTATTGGCAGTAACTACGTGTTTTCCATTTTCCAGGGCCTTAAGAATAAAACTGCGGGCAGGTTCATATCCTCCAATTAGTTCGATAACAATAGATATTTCTGGATCTTCTAAATTATTAATTTAATTATCTATTATATCTATTACAATTAAATTGATTATTTAAATTAAATTATTTTTCAAAGCGAAATTGTTAATACAATATTATTTCATTGGATTTGTAATACTTATATAGTTTTTTATTATTACTATTTTATTACTATTTTTAATTAATTAGATTGGATTAAATACTCTATTACAATAGTGTATTTTTAAATTTTAAGAAATAGCTAAAATAATTTTTAAATTGATTTGAAAATTTGAAATTATTTGAAAAAATATAAAAAAAATAATATTAATTAGAATCAATTGATGACCTTGAAGATATGACTTCTTCAGGGATTAGATGTTAATGGATTGTCTTTAAGTTTTATAAATTCGTTTAAAGATTCTCTGGTAGTTCCTACAACAATCCTATAACTTTCTTTTTCACCTATAACTTTTTCCAGCTTACCTCTTGCTGTAATCTGTTCTCCTTCAAGGGCCTGGCCAGAGTATGTATGGGTGAAGGAAGCTATTTCACTAATATTTATGTCAATTTGGTTATTATCTAATGAATCAAATCTAATTTCAATTATTTTTACATCATGGACGTCATAAACTGCTGGATTGTCAAATGATGCTAGAGCATTGGATACAGTACATTCCACAGTCATTTGGCCCAGTGGTTCATATCTAGTGTCGCCCCAGGTTCCAGAAATCTCGTCCCATTCACGGGTGGCCAGTATGTCAAATAAAGTTCCATCCACGACTCCTCTGTTGTTTTTTCTTTTTTCATACCAGCAGAATTCTTCAAAACTTAATGTGAAGTCGCTGATTCGTTTATCATAAACTTTTCTCCAGTAATTATCATCAATACTTTTAAATGATTTGTTTTCTGCAGTATCTTTAATTTTCCCGAATAAATTCTTGGCTCGACGGTGATTAGCCATACCATAAATTACAAAATCTATATCTGAACTTTGAGAGTCGTATAATTCGGGTAATATTGATCCGGATATTCCCATGCTTTCATAGGGTATATCTGCACCTTCATGGAATGTGTCTGCAACTTTAATAACTTTTTTCAGAAGATGATTTTCATTAAATTTATCATCTGTCATTCCAATATTAATATAATGGTCCCTGATTTCTTTTAATCTTTCATTAGGCCTTAAAATTTCTTTAATCTTATTTAAAGGTACACCCATCATCTGCACATTTGTATTATTGCAATCATATAAATAATAAGGATAATTTTCTTTTAAAAAGCTGTAAGCTTCTTTGGAACCAACTTTAGTGTATGTTTTACCATTTTTAATTCGTTCACCTTCCGGATCCGGAATGTAACGTAAAAATGCCAGAATCCGGTCTTCAGGATGTATATAAGATGTAGTTGCAAAAAACAAATCATCTGTGGTATATATGAAATCTCGGGTTCTGGCTCTCATATTTAATTAAGTGGTTAAATAAACTATTAATATGTTAGCTCATATTTTAAAGCTTGATTCATAAACCTATATTTAAAGAACAAAAATTAATTTATCTAAGTCAAAAGATAATTATTAGTATAATAAGATTTTGAATAAAATAATTTTTATCTCTTAACTGGCCTCTGAATTTGCAATTATATAATCAATTTAACATTCAATAATTATTATGCAATGGAAGATTTCTATGAAAATGATTAATCACTTTGTTGAAGAAAACACATGTTATGATGGGAGCCAGATACAACCTTTATGGGCCCTAGACCAAATAGGGATAAAAGGTTCCAGTATAGTTTCCTGGATAGGATCCATGGAAATTGAACCATCAAAAATTATTGATGTGGAAGATGTTGGTTTAGAAATTAAATCAAAGGAAATGATCCATTTCATTGTAGAACATTTTGATTGTCAGCCTACTAATATCAAACTTTGTTATCATCGCCAGAGGATTTTGGTCATGATATTAAAAGATGAGCTGGCCCAGTGGGGAGTTCAATGTACTCGTAGTGGTGATGACCTGTTTGTGGGAAATGGAAAACTAACGGTTTCAATAGCTACTATATCTGCAACCAGCATGAAAATTCACTTGGGAATCAATATAATTAGTGAAGGAACTCCTGAAGACGTTGAAACCATAGGTATTTTAGAAACAGGAAATATTGGCCGAAAGGATTTATTTAAGTTTATTAATAATATTTCTGAAGCCTATATTGAAGAAATAGCGTCAATTGAAAGAGATATATCCAAAACACGTGCTTTTTAACTTATTTTTATAGCCATCCACTAGTTATTTATAATTATGGATGTTTTTATTTTATTTGAAATAATCAATAACCCATACTTAATTAAATTAAGATATTTAAAATAAATACAATTCTCTATTTAATTTAATTTAATTTTTATAGAAAATTCATCAATGAAATTCAATGCATTAAAAATATTTTTATCTTATTAATTTATTTAAATTAAGACTAAAGGTTAATTAAAGGTTAAATCATGAAAATTGTTATTAATGGTATTCACGCTAATTTAAGATTCTCTGCAGCACACATGATTCCCGAGCATGAATCCTGTGGATGTATACATGGCCACTCATATATCGTAGATGTGCAAGTAGAAGGAGAACGTAGTGGAAAATTTGGCTTTGTAGCTGATTTTAAGGAAGTTAAAGGAGTAGTAAGAGATATATCTTCTACATTAGATCATAAAGTACTGATTCCTCTACAAAACAATCTAATTAACTTTAAATCTACTGAAGGTTCAGTAGAATTTGTTATTCAGGGAAAAGAGTATAAATTGCCAGCAGAGGATTGTTTATTACTTGATTTGAAATCTACTTCGGCCGAAGATCTGGCAGAATACTTTACTGAACGTGTGTTTGATAAATTAAAGGAAAAAGGGGCCAAAATTTCCAGTGTGGAAATATGTGTCAATGAAGGTATCGGACAGGGTGCTTTTTTCACTAAGAGTGACTAATGTTCTTATTTTTTAAAATTTTTGATAATATGGCGATTATAATTCAAAAATAAGCACATAATATCTGTTAAAAGATAAAAAACACAACAATCCTAATACAATCACAATCACAATTATAATTATAATTATAATTAATAAAACTAAAATTTATAAGACTAAAGCTCAAGGATTTTTATGAAAGCACCTATAATAGAAGTTTTTTCCAGTATTCAAGGAGAAGGCCTTTTAATTGGCAGAAGACAAATTTTTGTTCGTTTCGCAGGATGTAATTTGAATTGCATTTACTGTGATACACCAGAAAGCAGAAAAAGTACGGCTGGTACGAGTAAAACCGTGGAAGAACTTTTTCAAACCATTGAAAGTATTTTAACTCCTGATTTCCACTCAATTTCATTTACTGGCGGCGAACCACTACTTCAAGCAGATTTTATAAAAACTTTTTTGCAAAAATATCAAAAAAATAAATTCAAATCTCTCTTAGAAACCAATGGTTCTCTCCCTAAAGAAGTTGAAAAGATTGCAAATCTAATTACTCATGCATCGGTGGATATAAAACTCCCAGAACATTTTTCTAGTAACACTAAGGACGATCTTATAGAGCGGGAGATAGAATCCCTAAACATATTAATATCAAGAAGGGTAAAGGTATATTGTAAAGTGGTAATGTTGCCCTCAACAAAAGTGGAAACTTTAGGACATGTTGCAAAAACCATAAAAGAAAATATTTCTGATCCTTCCCGGATTGTTATGGTGCTTCAACCGGCCAGCCCACTAAAGTATTGGGTTCAACACACTCCTAAACTATTCAGTATGTCTGAAAAGGTAGGAGAACACATAAATGTACTGACAATACCTCAAGTACATAAACTTCTAGAAGTCAGATAGGAGGTTTTTAGATGGAAATGGAAACTAAAGTCACCGTACACGATGCCATGACATCAAACGTGGTAACAGTAGACCCTAAAATCAGCGTTGCCGAAGCAGCAATACTTATGAATCAAATTAAAGTGGGTAGTCTAGTAGTTAAAAGTAACTCTGAACCTGAAGGACTAATCACTGAAAGCGATATCATTAGAAAAGTAGTTTCCAAAGATTTGAAAGCTAGTGATATAACTATTGGCCAAATAATGACTAAGAATCTCATTAGCATTGAACCTGGGAGAGAATTAAATGAGGCAGCTCGTTTAATGGCTAAAAATAGTATTAGGCGCCTTCCAGTGGTTAATGGTGGAGCTCTAGTTGGTATATTAACATCTACTGATGTAATGGCTGTTTCTCCAGAACTTACTGAAATTCTGGTAGAAAATGCCCGCATTACAGAAAATCAAGTGGGTTATCCGTCTGGTGATAGGCCCGTTCCTGGTGCATGTGAAGCATGTGGAAACTTTGAAGATTATCTGGATGAAGTAGATGGCAAGTATTTATGCGAGGAATGTAAAGAGGATTTAGAAGGTGAATAACTTGATTGTGGAAGAGGCAATGACCTCTAACCCGGTCACAGTTTCTGTAAGCACATCTGCTACGAGAGTGCGATCTATATTCCGGGAAGAGGACTTCCGCTGTATCCCTGTGGTTGAGGAAGGCCACTTAAAAGGTTTAATTACCCGAGGGGATATGCAAAATATTTCTGCTACTAAATCTAATATTGAAGCAAGGGGCATAATGGAGCGGCCCAAACTTATTTTTACTCCAGAAATGGAATTAATCCATGCTGCTCAAAATTTAATAAATTCTGAAGAAATTCAGGCCCCGGTGGTAGAATCCAGTGATAGTAATAAATTACTGGGAATTTTAAGTGTGTTTGATATTTTATTAGTTTTTTTAAAGGATGGAATTAATGCTCCCCAAAAAACTTTGGGAGATATTAAAACCGAAAACGTCGTTACCTGTGACTACCAGGATTCTATTTCCACTTTGTGGAATAAAATGGGTGAATCTGGCTTTTCTGGCTTGCCTGTTTTAAAGAACGGTAAGTTAATTGGAATAGTCACTCGCAAAGATCTTATCAAGTCGGGACATACTCGAATTGGCGCGGGATCTGGTGATGCGAAGCGAAACATTCCTGTAGAGAAAATTATGCAGACTCCACCCATAGTAGGGACATCAAAGATGTCTTTGGAGAAAGCTGCAGATTTAATGGTTCAAAATGACATTGGGCGTTTGCCTGTTGTGGAAAATGCAATGTTTATTAAAAAAGAACCCGAAAGGGCCAAAGAATCTGAACTAGTAGGTATTGTTTCGAGAGAAGACGTTTTAAGGTCGTATATAATTTGATTCTCAATTCAAATTGCAAAAATGGCCTTTTTGTTCAAATATGTTCTATAATTGGCCGGGCAAGAATATTATGTTCTAAAACTAAAAATATATCTAATTCACGATGATATGAAAAAAATCAAAATTAGTATTATACTATCTGCAAATTCAATAGAACTGTCGAAAAATTGAAAATGGATGATTATTAAAGAAAAACTCTTTAGAAAATTCTTAGAAAGTTCTTTAGTTTTCTCCTATATCAAAAATAAATGATTAAATACGTGTTAAATAGGCTAAAATTGTATAAATTTCATTCAAATTACATAAGTAATCATATCTCTGAGAGAGGTGTATGGATGAGAAGAAAAGACACCATAAACATCGTAAAGTCTATGGACCGTGGGCCCATAGAATTTGGAAGCAGAAATTTTGAACACGAAGGCGATATTATGGCCGTCGCCAAAAAAGAAGTGGTCACTATACCACAAACCGCAAGTATTAAAGAAGCTGCGGTTATAATGGTTAAAAACAAATTCAGGAGATTACCCATTACAAATCCTGGAACTGGGAAACTTATGGGTATCGTAACTTCTATGGATATACTGGACTTCCTGGGAGGGGGAGACAAATTTAAAATCCTGGAAGAAAAATATCACGACAATTTTTTAGCAGCCATCAATGAGTCTGTTAAAAAAATAATGACACGCGATGTCCATTATTTAAGCTACAAAGACTCCCTAAATACTGCAGTTGAAAAAATGTTAGAATATGGGGTGGGGGCTTTACCAGTTATTGACTCTGATGATAATATAGTGGGTATTGTTTCTGAAAGAGATTTAGCTCTTTTATTATCTGGAGTTCTAACTGATGAGTTAGTAGAGGATTATATGACTAAAAAAGTTATAACTACTACTCCGGGAACACCCATTGAGAGTGCATCTAAAATAATGGTGAGAAACAAACTTAGAAGGATACCTGTGGTGGGAGAAGAGAGAAGAACTTCTCACCCAGAAAAAGAGAAACTGGTAGGCATAATCACTTCCACAGATATTCTGGAAATTTTAGGCCAAAGTAAAGTCTTTAACAATATGACTTCCAATAGTGCTGAGGAAATTCTTAACTCAAAAATTACGGAGATAATGGAAAAAGAAGTCATAAGCACCACACCAATGACTCGTTTAGGTGTTTTATGTGAATTGATGCAAAATGAAGGAATTGGTGGATTACCAGTAATTAAAAATGGGGAGTTAGTGGGCATTATTACTGAAAGAGACTTACTAAAAGTCATAAAACAGTAATGTCCATATATTTTTCAATATTTCTAAATTAATCTGGTATTCATAAAAATAGGGATATCGATGATTTTGAATCAAAAACACGGTAAATACATAGAATTATTAAACCTCTATTTAGTATACCGCAGGTGATTTGATGAAAATAAAAGATATAATGAGTGATGAAGTAGTGGTAATTCAAGATACAGAACAAGTAGCTTATGCCCGTAACCTCATGCTCAAAAATGGAATTGGTCGCATTGTAGTAGTTGACCACGATGGAGATCCGGTAGGGATAGTAACCGATAGGGACATTACCCACAAACTAAGCGGAAAAGGACCGGCCTGGAGAAGAAGGCCTATTGACAAAATTGCTGTAAGGAGAGTAATGAATAATAATTTAATTACTGTAGCTCCAGGATTAAATTCAAAAGAAGCGGTCGAGTTAATGTTAAAAAATGATATTGGTTCACTGCCGGTTATTGATCAAAGTGAATTAGTTGGTATTATAACCAAAACAGATCTCATGAAAGTTTATGAAAACAAATTCAAAGGTAAATGGAGAATTTCAGAGTTAATGAGTTCTAAAGTAGTCACGGTAAACGAAAATCACGCCATTTCTCATGTTATCAACATAATGGAAGAAAATAAAATTGGTCGTGTTGTGGTAATAAGAGATAATGAACCTGTGGGCATTATAACCTCTGAAAACATTTCTTTTGCCCAAATTGAAGATCCTGGAAAAGGGATTAATGTAGAGAGAATATACTTTGTCCGCCCTGTTGAAGGAGAAGGAAAAAGAAATGTGCGTATGATTTCCATGATGACTGCTGGGGATATTATGACTGATCGCATTGTCAAATTAAGCTCATCAGATGATGCTTCAGAAGCGGCTAAAGTCATGATGGAAAGTGAGATTAGTGGAATTCCAGTGGTTGACGATGATGAACTAGTTGGTATCATCACTAAAACAGATATAATTAAAGCCATACAGTAGAAAATAAGTGAAAATCGCAGAATTTATAAATGAAACCTAAAAAGAAAGGGGATTTTAATGCGAGTAAAAAATATAATGTCCGAGGATATTGTTTCCATAGATAAAGACCAGAACATTTGTGACGCTCTCAGAGTCATGAAAAAACACAAAATGTCTCGGCTAGCAGTTATCAATACCAACCAGGATAATGTTAAAGAGATGGTAGGTATGATAACCGAAAAAGACATTGCCAATAAACTGGGATCATCTAAATATGGAAACCTACCTCCTTCCCATTTTCATGTTTCTACGGTAATGACTAATGAGTTATTTGCAGTGGAAACTGAAACGGATATCGCATATGCAGCCAATATAATGCTGGAAAATAATATTGGTGGAATTCCAGTAATGGATGATGGCGATGTGATTGGTCTGGTTACTAAATCCGATCTCATAGACACTTGCCGAGGCAAAGCATATGAAAACAAGTCTGTTCAGAATTTAATGAGTGAGGATCTAATCACGGTGTCTCCTTCTGACAGGCTAGTTCATGCCCGGAGAGTCATGATGGATGCCAAAGTGGGCCGGCTCCTGGTAATGGAAGATGGAGATTTAGTGGGATTAATAACATCTAAAGATATTTCCCGAGCCATGATATCCTTTAGGAAAGTTGTTCCAGACAAACACAAATCTGCCAGAATCAGAAATCTTCTGGTGGATGATGTAATGTCTCAAGGAATTCACATGGTTTCTATGACGAGCTCCATTCCTGAAGTGGCACAAATGATGCTGGATCAAGGTATAAGTGGATTTCCAGTAGCAGATGAGAATAAAAATACGGTAGGCATAATAACAAAAACAGATTTGCTGGATTTAATTGTTGAAATGGAGGGGGTTAACTAATTTCTAGGGAATATAAGTCTAATGGACAAAAATCTGAGGATTCTAAATCCAAAATACTTAAATCACCTGGAATTGAATTGCCCGAGGTAAATTGTCCTAAATGCAGTTCTAAAATGAGGGTTGATTGGAGGAGAAACAATACCCTCACCCATTTTTTTTACTCTTGCCCATCTTGTGAGCTGGAATCTCAAATTGAAGTAGAAGATTTTCTGGAGAAAAAAATTCAAGAAATATTGGGAATTAAATCAGAAAAGCTGGAAGAATCTATTAAAAAAGGAAACACAAAATTTTTCATTTCCATGGGCATTCCTACACTTCTTTTTAAAAAAGAAACCGGTGAACTAGAATCTGGGACAGTTATTTATCTCTCAGATGAAATTGAAGTAATTAGAGGATTTCCTAAAATTAGAAGAACTCTTCTTTTGGGGCCTTCCCTTAAAAATCATTTTCAGGATTTAATTGCTGTGGAAGAGAAGATGAATGGCTATAATGTCCGTATTGCCAGTATAAATTGCAGCGATATATGTCAAGATATCTCTAAAAATCCAGAAAGTAACTCAAAAGTATTTGATGAAGTTAATGATGACTTTAAACATAATAAAATTGTGGCCCTCACTCGTGGAGGATATATATGTCCTTTTACCACTAAAAAGGCCCGGGAACTTATGGAATTGGATGATTTTTTTGCAGATAATCCAGAACTAGTAATATGTGGTGAAATGGTGGGTACGGACAATCCTTATGTTTCACAGTATTATCCTGAAATTGGTAAACTGGCCTTTAGAGTTTTTGATATTCGTCATAAATTATCCAATGAACCATTATCTATTGATGCCAAAAGAAAACTCTTAAAACAATATAATTTACCTGCTGTTAGACTATTTGGTGTATTCTCAGCAGATGATGCTCATGAGAAGATATTAAAAATAATTAAAGAAATAGGGCTGGAACATAGGGAGGGAGTAGTAATGAAACATCCTTCTATGGAAATACCACCTTTAAAATACACATCCTCTCAGGCCCATGATAGAGAAATTAAATATGCATTTAACTTCCCATTTGATTTTGGAAGGGCCTTTTTTTTCAGTAGAGTTGTAAGAGAAGGCTTTCAAGCCTATGAAATGGAAGATTCTCCAGAAGAACTTCAAAAAAGAGCTCAAAGATTGGGTGAATCTATTATTTATCCCATGATTGATATAATCAAACAAATAAATGATGGAGAACCTGCTGTGGAAGATACTACTATCAATGTGGATAGTAAAAAAGAGGCCGAGGAATTTGTAAGGCATCTGCATGATCTGGGAGTTTCGGCCATGTTAATAGAATATAAGGGTGGAAATGCGGTTATTCGAAGAATGTATAATGCAACCAATGATAAAATAAAAAATTATCTTAATGGGGGCCTTTACTAAAATAATATTTTTAATTAAGGAATATTTTTCTTATATTTTATTAGAACTATTTTTTGATTCTTATCTTTTCAGATTATTAATTAAATCCTATTTAAATCCTTTTTAAATTATTATTTAATTCTTATTTAATTCTTATTTATTTTTATTTTATTTTTATTTACCTTAATTCTTAAATTAAAGAAAAAAGAAGAACATTCAATTAAAAATTATATCTATAAATATCAATATAATAAACGAATATATTCATATTATACTAAATAAAATAACATATTCTAAATTTCATTGAAATTATAAATCAAATTGATGGATATAATATGCCACCTGAAAACACTTTAAAAAACTCTAATAATAATAATAACAATAACAATTCCCTAAACAAGAGTAGTGCTGAAAATAAACCAGACACGTTCATCGCCTTTTTTGGACCGGCAGGAACATTCACTGAAGAAGCAGCTTCCAGATTAAAAGGGGAATTAGTAGCATTTGATTCTATTATAGAAGTTTTAGAAGCGGTAAAAACAGACAGGGCAAAAAAAGGTGTGGTGCCAATTGAAAACTCAATTGAAGGCCCAGTAGGGGTAACTTTGGATCTTCTGGCTCAAGATTACGATTTAACCATTGAAAAAGAAATAATTCTACCTATAAGTCACAATTTAATGGTTAATAAAGGAGTTAAACTGGATGAAATTGATTCGGTCTATTCTCACGCCCAACCACTGGCCCAATGCAGGATATTTTTAGAAAAACTTGGTATAATTACTCATTCCACTTCCAGCACAGCTGCAGCGGCCAAATTTATAAATGGTAAGAAAAATGCAGCGGCCATTGGAAACTATAGGGCTGCGGAATTATATGATCTGGATATCATAAAATCAGATATTCAGGACTTTGAAAACAACCGGACGCGATTCATAGTTTTGGGGAAAAATAAATCAAAGCCTATGGGTAATGACAAAACTTCTATTGTGTTTTCCCTGTATGAAGATAGGCCTGGGGGCCTATATGAGATTTTAGGCTATTTTGCCGGGAAGAAAATTAACTTAACTAAAATTGAGTCCCGTCCATCTAAAAAAGGCCTGGGAAAGTACTTTTTTTTCATAGACTTTGAAGGCCACCGTGATGATTTGATAGTTAAAGATATTCTAGATACTATTAAAAATAATGCTCCTTTTTTAAAGCTACTAGGCTCATATCCTCCTGAAAATTAACTAGGAATTAATTAAAATCTTTAATTTCTTTTTATTTTATTTTCTAAACCATTATAGGCGGTATTAATTTTCACACAGATAATGGGTTAAAAAGAAAAGGATTTATAATATTTAAATAAATAGATATAGTTAATCATAAGTTATGGATAACTATGATATTATTCAAACATCACTTGATGTGTAAAAATTACAAAATTAATATAAAATTTAGGTTAATGGCCTGAAATTAGGAGATGATCAAGATTAGTAAAATAGAACAGCTCTTGAAGAATCTCGAGGACTTAGAAAAGGATTTAGAAGCAGGAAAAATTCCTAAAAAGCAGTATGTATCCTTAAAAAAACAATACACTAATAGGTTAGATACCCTTGAGGCCGCAGAAAGAGTTAAGCGGATGCAAGGCCGTGGTACTTCTGAAAAGACTTTAGATCATTGGGCCTCCAAGAGTAAACTCGAAAAAGATGAAAAAGAGCAAGAAGAGCTCATTAAAAAATATGTAACTACTCCCAAACCAACTAGAAGTCAAGCTAAAGCAGCATCAGCCGCAGCATCCTCAAAGGGAGGTATTTCCAGAATTGGAATAATTGCGGGAGTTTTATTAGCTTTAGCTTTCTTTGTAGGAACTGCATTTGGTGTAATGATGCTAAACACACCAGTAACTGTGGATAATGGCACAGTAACGGTTAATCAAAGTGCTTTTCCACTAATAGAGAATTTAACAACTAATACAACTATTTCCAACTATACTTCCACCAATACCACGAAATCCAATACGACACATGGCGGTTCTAATAATACTCCGACACCTGTTACTCCAACGCCAACCCCAGACCCGGTTATTCCAAAACCTGATACAACTCCAGACGGTAATGGCGGTTAGTTATTAGACCATGAAAAACATAATTTTTTACCACTTCCCTTTTTAAATTTTTAAATAGAGGTAATGTCATGAAAAAATACTTTTTAGCATTATTAGTTCTCTCTTTAGTGGTTTTTACCTCTGGTTGTACTTCTAATACTGATAATCAAGACAATCAGACTAAAACTCTATCTCAAAATAATGTTTCATTCACTTATCCCGGCATTTGGGTCATAGCTGATTCTCAGGCCAATGATACCATAGCTGCGGTGGCCGATCCCAGTTCAGTGAATGCTCAAACTGGACTTGCACAAACCGTAGTCACAGTTCAACTTAAAAACCTAACTGGAACATTCGATTCCATGTATGCAGATAATTATGAATCATTATTTAGTAATTCTAGCTACCAAAGGGTTTCTGAAGGTAATCTGACTTTGAATGGAAGAAATGTTCTTGAATATGTTTATACCGTTGATGCTGATGGTACTAATATCAAACAAAGGGCCATATGGATACAAGATAATAAAAATGTCTATGTAATTCTTTGTAGTGCACTTACCAGCCAGTTTGATAAGGAAAAACAGAATTTTGATATGATTATAAATAGTTTTAATATTTCATAGTCCATCATGGATAAAATCATTTGATGGGAACTAGTTTTAAAACCATTTTTAATTACTTTTAAATAAACAAATAACTTTTTTTTTATTTTAATTATTTAAAATCTTTATTTTTTATAATTAGTACTTAATTTTTGCTAAAATTTATTTTAATTGAATATTTTTGTCTTTTTTTAAAATTTAATGATAAATAAAAAAATATAGAAAAATATATAATTTTTAAAGGCCATACTATATTCTATATATTATGGAGTGAGCGAAATGAAAAAATATCTTCCAATACTGGCTATAATAGCTGTGGTGGTCGCTGTGGCGGGTTGTGTTGATTCAGGAACTAATGATACGGCAATCAACACTACTGTACCCGATATGCCATCTAAAACTTATGCTAAAAATGGTATTTCTTTTGAATATCCTGTAGGGTGGACTAAGGCCGCCAGTTCAAATATACCTGGAACAATTGTGGGCTATGGAGACCCTGAATCAGTTTCTAAAGATCTTACTTATAATACGATAGCTATTGTAAGCAAACAGGCTTTACCTTCTGGTTCAACAGTTAAAGAATCATTTGATGCAACTTATGAACAGTATGCTAACAATGGCACGGGTTATAATCTGATTTCCGAGAGAACTTTAAACATAAATGGTGTCACGGCTTATGAAAAAGTTTATAATATAACGGTAAGTGGGGTCAAAAAAGAGGAACGAGCTACATGGTTTGACTCAAATGGAACTATTTACATGGTATTATGCAATGCGCTTCCAAAAGACTTTGATAGTCAACAAACTAACTTTGATTTAATTACTTATTCATTCAAAGTTACTGGTTGATTAATCAATCCTCTTTTTTTATTTTATTTCTATTTTTTAATAAATTTTAAACGCTTATTTTAATTGTTTAAAGATTTAAAACGAATTAATTCCAATAAATGATTCTAAAATTAATCCTAAAATTAATAAAATTATTAGATCCTAAGTGTGAAATAATGTGGGTATAAGTTTATATTCTCAAAATATCAATAGAATTACATTAATGATCATATAATTAAACTAATCTTAACTGGCCATACTGTTCATTTTTTCTAGCTCTAAGGGCTTTTGATAGGTAATAGTGGGCCAATAAGTATTTTTATTATATTGATTTTTAAGAAAAAATTTATCACTCAAATCAAATTTCTTTAAAATTATTAATTATCACAAAAAAGAAAGGAGGAATGAGAATGGATTTACCAATATGTGATGTCTGTCTACAAAGTGGGATACTATGTAAAGGATGTGAAAATAAGCTTAAAACTGGTGAAATAAGTCAAATGGAGCTGGACATTGCAAAAATACTTTACAATCTGGGTGATTGCCAAATAAGCTTTAAAAAGGCTATAGATATGGGAAATGTGGCCATAATTATCACAGAAAAGGACCAGGTAGGTAAAGTAATTGGTAAAGGTGGAAATGTAGTTCGAGCCATATCTAAAGAAATTGGGAAGAATGTAAGGGTTATTGGTGATGAATCTGATCTTAAATCCGTTGCTAAGGATATTCTAGCTCCTGCAAGAATTTCAGGGATAAATGTGGTATATGGAATTGATGGTGAGCAAAAATTTAAGATACTGGTGCTGAGGGAAGACGCTTTCACAATACCCTCGAATTTAGACAAATTAAACGAGATTATTGAGTCTTTAACTGGGGAAAAAACCAAAATTGTATTGGATGACTAGTAACTCTTCTAAATGAGTCTTCTTTAAATGAATTAAAATAGTTATTTTAGATTATATCCAGATAATTAACTCTTAAATGAGTTAAAACAATTATATCCAAAATATAATCAATTAAATAAATAAACCAAATGAGTCGTTATCATGGAAATTGTACTTTGTGTAACAGGTAGTGTGGCTGCAGTAGAAACGGTTAAGCTTGCCCGAGAACTTCGGCGACAAGGAGCCGATGTAAAATGTTTTATGAGTGATGATGCTTGTCATATAATTCATCCCTATGCTTTAGAATTTGCCACCGGCCAGGAAGTAGTTCTGGAGCTTACTGGAAAAATTGAACATGTGAAATATGCTCAAACAGATCTTGTTTTGGTAGCACCGGCCACAGCCAATGTTATCAGTAAATTTACCTATAAAATGGCAGATAATCCTATAAATACTCTTCTTATAACGGTTTTAGGCCATGGTACACCTATTGTAATGGTTCCATCCATGCACGATTCTATGTATCGTTCTATAGAAGAGAATATCCACAAACTGGAAGAAGAAGGAATAAACTTTGTTTTACCTAGAATGGACGAAGGAAAGGCCAAATTCCCTTATCTGGAGGATATTATTCTTCAGGCATTGAGACAAGTTAATAACTCTGAAAATGATTTAAAAGGTAAAAAAGTTCTTATCAGTGCGGGAGGGACTTATGAGGCCATAGATCCTATTCGTGGCATTTCCAATCGCAGTTCAGGTAAAATGGGTATTGAAATTGCTAAAGAGGCATTTATTCGAGGAGCAGAGATTACTATGTTACTGGGTGAGGTTAGCGTTCCTGTTCCCCAATCATTTGAGTCTATTAAAACAGTATCCAGTAAAGAAATGAATGATAAAATTCTGGAAATCATCCCGGAGTTTGATATTTTTGTTTCTACTGCAGCGGTGTCTGATTTTTCACCATCAATCACTGAAAACAGTAAAATATCCTCGGATAATAAATTGGAACTGGTACTAAAGCCAAATCCTAAGATCATTAATCAAATAAAACAGAAAAATCCAGATATTTTGCTGGTGGGATTTAAAGCAGAATATAATATTGCTGAAAGTGAATTAATTGAATTGGCAAAAAAACAGATGTTAAATTCAGGCGCGGACCTGGTAGTGGCCAATGATGTTTCTATTGAGGGGTCTGGCTTTGGTTCGGATGAGAATAAGGTAATATTGGTGGATAATGAAGTCCAAAAGCTTCCTTTAATTTCTAAAAAAGAAATTGCTCAAATGATCTGGGATAGAATATTACTTAAAATTGATTAAGGAATGTTTTAAGGCCTTAAGATAATTTAATGAATCATTAGGCCATTATAAAACATTTAATTGCTTTATTTTTATTTTTATAATTCAAAAAATAACTTTTTCACAAATTTATCAAATTGTTCTAATTTATTTAAAAATTATATTCTTTAAATTCATTAAAATGAGATAATAATATTCTAATTCCTTTTAAAATCAATAAAATGAGGTAGTGTTCACCTTCCAGAGTTTTGCCGCTTGTGGGAGTAGCAATTAATATAAAGACAAATACTCTGGAGGTGATATTATGGCCACATGTTAGATAATGTGTGGGTAATTCCTACCTTATGTATTTTATAAAATATAAAGTTTACACTTAAAATTGAAAAAGATTTTAAAATAATTTTATTAAAAAATCAGGCCAAAAATAGGGCTTATTTTAGAAAAATTGGCTTTAAAATCCCATTAAAATATTCATGAAAATCTATTGAAATCAGCTAAAATTCAATTAGAAATCAATGAAAATCACCAAATTTCAACTCTAAAAACTTCTCTCCACTACTAGGCCCAGATGGTCTTTTTCATAGGGTTCTAATTTGATTTTTTCTACAATGTTGAATCCATGAGTTTTTAATTTAGATTCCTCTTCTCTGAAAATCTTTTGTGGCTTTTTAGTCACGTCAATACTTCGGGCCTTAATCATGAGCATTCCTTGGCCTTCTTCTTTTAAAAAAAGTCTCATATTATCCATGAATAATTCGCTTTGCTGTGGTTGGGCCACATCACAGTAAATGAAATCCACTTTTTCAACTAAATTCAAATAACGACTTGGCCGAGTAGCATCGTCCAGTAAAGGCACCATATTTTCCCTATTTTCACATACTCTAACCAGTTCTCTCATCATCCTGGGAGAAAATTCCAAACAATAAACTAAACCTTCGGGAACCATATCGGATATGTGGGATGGGGTGGTACCAGAAGAGGCCCCTAAATAAAGAACTTTAGAGTCAGGTGATATTTTTAAATTCTCCAAACCATTTAAAATTGCTGCCCCTAATTTAGAACGGCGCGGGTCCCAAACACGATATTCTTTACCTTCCCAATCAAGAAGCTTTTCTCCATATACCTTGTATTCTGGAGTAAGGTTAGGGGTTACCAGAGAATGATCCATAAGATATACGCTATTTATTCCCTCTATTTTTTCCATATTAACACCGTGATTAGATTAATTATATTATACTTAAATTTAAATTCTTTACTTTCCTTTTTTTGAGTTAGACATTTTACAATTCTCTCACATATCCTGTAGTGTTTCGTGAATCTCGGTCTGGGTCTGATAGACCACTGACTGGATATTTCCTGATTAATATTATCCATCAATTCTTCGTTCATTTGATGTTGGAGTTCTATCAAGCTCTTAAGATTCATAAAATTCTGTTTCAATCTTTTCTCAACACTTAAAGAGAACCATATGGCAGTAATGGCCAGAATAATGGATAAAACACTGGAAATAGTATAGATTATGGGTAAAATGTCTAACACAATTATCACTAATTATATCCCCTATTTTTTCCTTTTTTTCTTCTTTTTCTTTTTAGAATATTTTTTATATTGTTTAGGACTTGATTTAGTAACCTTTTTAGATTTGGTAACTCTTTTAGGGAATGGGTTATCTTTATTAATAGTTTCTAATCTTTCCAGATAACCTTCTTTAATGCTGGGGTCAAATTCACCTGAGAAAACATCTTTACGCACAGCCAAAGATAATTTAGCAGCTAATGTTCTGGCAATTTTTCCCCTTAGCCACCATTTGGCCCCTCTAATGTCCGGATGCTGATATATGAGTCCGTGCTTGGGAGGTCGCTCACCGGTCTTTAAATGTCGGAATAATGCCTTCTCAGCCCCCATAATTTGGACAGTACTGGAGGGGAACAGTGCTAATTGTTTTATACTTCCTGAATGAGCAATCAATTTAGCACCAAGAGAAGCACCCGCCAAATCTCTTAAATTAGGGGCTATTTTCTCCATTTTAAAATCTACATAAGTTTCTATGGATTGGCGAGATTCTTGTAGTGATTTGAGGGACTTAGCAAAGCCTTGAATTATTAAAATATCCTCTTCTTCAATATCGGCCCCCATACTACTATCTAGTTCCAAATTATGCCCACTTAAATCCTGCTGGAGTATTTGATCGCGGTGGCCGTGCTGGGCCACTAAACCCACATAAGCCTCGTGATTTCGCACAAAATCCAATTCTGGAAAATGCACACCGTACCATTCTCTTATTCTTTCAGATAGTTTTCCTATGGATTCATCCAATTCATCTAAAGAACTTATGGCCTGTATTAAAAGCTTATCTTCTGCTTCAGATGATTCCCTTATTTGATGGAGAGTAACATCCATGTAAATATCATGTATTCTTGGCTTAAATTCTTCTTCAGTGCTTATAAATCCAATTTCTAGCAATATTTGCGTTAAATTGGAGCGAAGGTGTTCTCCACCAGGATTTGGATTTTTAAATTCGAATTTTTCACTATTTTTTAGATGTTGGTAGTTGGAACTACCTTTGTTGGTCTCTATGATGATGGATTCGTATTTTTTCCCGATTCTATTTAATAATGCTTCTTCTTCTACCAGTAAAACTCCTTCTCGAATTTTTAAAAGTCGGGAAGAAATTTTACTCGGTGGGAAAAGTTCATAATCCAAAAGAGTCAAATCTTCATTAAAGACCATGAAACCGGCCAGACAATTAGTAAGATAACAATTCATAAAAACTAATTTGTTTGATGTGATTTAAATTATTTGACTTTTTAGAGATGATATTTATTAAATATCTTAGAAAAAATTATTTACAAAAATTAAAATTTAAAATAAATCAAGATTTAATAGAATGACTAATTACCAATACTAATTACCATATGATAACAAAACAGTAATTTAATCTGCTAATTTGAGCAATATAACTTTTTAGAGGTTTAAAAATGATGGAAATCGAATTATTTGGGGTTAAAATGAAAAATCCTACTATGTTGGCTGCGGGGGTAATGGGTAGTACTGCAGCATCCCTAAATTGGGTATCTCGATGTGGGGCCGGGGCAGTGGTAAGCAAATCATTCTCTAAAATGCCTAATAAAGGATACAAAAATCCCACCACGGTGGAAGTGAATGGGGGAATTATAAATGCCATAGGCCTTTCCAGCCCTGGTGTGGAAACGTTTAAAAAAGAGCTGAAATCTCTCAATGGTGAGGTACCCAAGATCGCATCAATTTATGGGGCTACTCCCGAAGAATTTTCTCAAATCGCTGGTGAAATAGAAGATCTGGTTGATTTAATTGAGTTAAATATATCATGTCCCCATGCCATGGGTGGCTGCGGGGCGGCCATAGGTCAAGATAAGGAATTAACATTCAATGTAGTTAAATCGGTTAAAGATACAGTATCAGTTCCAGTGATGGTTAAATTAACTCCCAATGTGACAGATTTAACAGAGATAGCACTTAGTGCTGAAAAAGCCGGCTGTGATGGACTAACTTTAATCAATTCTCTAGGGCCTGGAATGAAAATTGATTTAGAAACTGGCCGCCCGATATTATCTAATAAATTTGGAGGAATGTCTGGACCGGCTATAAAACCTATTGCTCTTAGATGTGTATTTGAAACATATGCCGTGACTAATGTGCCTTTGGTGGGTGTAGGGGGAATATCCAATGCTCAGGATGTTGTAGAATTTTTATATGCTGGGGCCAGCGCGGTACAAGTGGGAACCGCCATAATGGAAAACGGCCCGGAAATTTTTGCAGAAATTTGCATAGGCCTTGAAAAATTCATGAAAGAACATGAATTCAATTCCATATCTGAAATGGTGGGTCTGGCTCATAAATTTTAGATACAAATCTGAAAATTAATTAGAAAAATATTAAAAAAGCTAGAAAATTAAATTATTATCAATAAATTTTGTCATTAGTCTTATAATTACTTGTATTTGGTGGAAAAATGCACGTTCCAAAGGTTTTAGAAATAAAAGAAGTTTTTGAAGAATCAGAAACTGTAAAAACATTTATATTTGACTGGGATATGAATTCAGAGGATATAATTCCTCAACCTGGTCAGTTCATGATGTTATGGAATTTTGAAGATGAAAAACCCATGTCCATTTCATCTATAGATTCAGTTAAGGGAGAATTAGGGATATCTATTAAGAAAGTGGGAGAATTCACTTCTAACGTCCATGAACTTGAAAAAGGGGATAAATTAGGCCTCCGAGGGCCTTATGGCGGAGGATTTGATTTAAAAGGCTCTAAAATACTGGCAGTTGGGGGTGGAATAGGAATGGCACCTATTGCTTCTTTGGTAGATCATGCCCTAATTAGGGGTGTGGAAGTTGATGTGGTTAGTGCATCACTTACTTTAGACGAATTATTGTTCGTAAATAGAATGAAAAAAGCAGGGGCCAGTGTTTTCACCTGTACTGATGATGGAACCTGTGGATTCCAGGGATTTGCCACCGATCGAGTGGAATCAATTTTAATGGACCATGATTACGATATGATTGTAACCTGTGGCCCGGAACTCATGATGAGTGGAATTCTGGAAATGGCCAAAAAACATGAGATTCCCGCCCAGTTTTCCATGGAGCGTTGGATGAAATGTGCCATGGGAATTTGTGGCCAGTGTTGTGTAGATGATACTGGATGGAGAGTTTGCGTGGAGGGGCCTGTTTTCTGGAGCCATGAGGTGAATCTGATTAAAGAGTTTGGTGAATATCGAAGAGACTCATCAGGGACTCGAAATTACTATAAATAGAATATAACTCCAACTTATTTCTCAAATTTTATCTCTTAAATTTATTTAATTAAATTTTTGATAATGCGCCTATCCATCATATCCATTTCAACTGGAAACTAATTAAAAATGATAATCTAACTGATGAAGGAATATTATGATCTACAAACTAAAAGGAACACTGACATCCGCCATATTTGTGGTTTTAATTTTGATAATAGCTTCTTTTTTTGTTTTATCTCCACTTATAAGCATGATAATATTGGGGGCCATTTTTGCCTATGCCATACGACCCATATCTGGCAGAATGAATCCTTATCTCAAATTCGAGTCGGTTTCCATTTTTCTGGCTATGATGCTGGTTATTACTCCATTAATTTTAATAATAGCCTTCAGTATAAGTACTATAATTGATTCTGCACCAGTTATTATGGGTGCGGCAAGTAATGTAGATGCTGGGAGTTTAAATCAGACTATTAATCAAACATCAACCCAAATTGCAAGTTATATACCTGGTGCTTTCCAACCATCAGCTAATTCTATCATTAATGGTTTTAAAAGTTTAATTAATGCTGGGTTAAATGTAGTTTTAGGTTATGCTGGAGATATAGTTCAATCGATACCTATGGTTGCTTTACAGCTATTTATATTCATTGCTTCTACATTTTACTTGGCTAAAGATGGTGATAAGATATTAGAATACTTAAGATATGCTTTACCTCAGGAGAGAAGGAATTTTTTCCGTAAACTGTCTGAAGAAGTAGAAAGAGTTCTAAAGAGCATATTTTATGGTCATTTTTTGACGGCTTTAATCATTGGAATAATGGCGGCACTGGGTTTCTATATTTTAGGATATCCTTATGCTCTATTTTTAGGAATATTGACTGGATTTCTGCAGCTCATACCAATTATTGGTCCCTGGCCAACCTATACTGCTCTTGCCATCTATGATTTTGCCACCGGCAATATTCCCAGAGGCATAATAGTGTTATTGTTTGGATTTTTCCTTAGTGGTAGTGATATTTACATCCGTCCTAAATTATCAGGAAAATATGCTGATATTCATCCCCTAATTTTTCTTTTAGGATTTTTAGGAGGCCCCCTAGTATTTGGTATTGTTGGATTCATTTTAGGACCTTTAATTTTGGGAGTAACTTATGCTGCGCTACTGGCCTATAAAAATAATGACTCAAATGAGTCTTAAGATGAAAAATTGATTAGTTAATTGAAAAGGAATTTTTTAAATTTTTTAAAAAATAAAAAAAGATTAGGTTCAATTAAGATCTGAAATTATTCAAAATTAACAGAATTTAAGATTTACAGTTCTTAATTATTTTATGAACCTATTTAAGCTGTTTTTTTCATTTATTATCCACTTTGAGGTATAATCAAGTTCTGAATATACTGCATAATGGAGTAAAATAAATTCATTATTTGTTGTAGTATTCCATCTTGGCTGGCATCTGTAGTTGCATTACCAGAAGCAACTTGAGTTATGTTTGCAGGTGTAGTTGTATTAGTAGATTTACTTGAAACTAGAGGTATGCTAATGGAGTTGGAATTAATTCCGAATGTTTTTCCTGAAGCGTCCTGATAAGTTACTCCCACACCACCAATAAAGAATGGATTTGAAACAGTGGCATCACCACCAAAGTCTGCTTTTACTTCCTTGTCTGTTGGAATATAAACTTTTTCCGTGAAAATTTTCTTGGAACCTGCTTTCATGGTTCCTATGAATTTGTAGAAGTTTTGATCGGCCACACTAACATTGTATATGTCCTTATTCCCATTATTTTGAATGGTATATACTATGGTGATATTTTGGCCTTTTTGAGCTTGGGATGGTCCTTTTTGAGTGGCTATTACGCTCTGTGCATATGTAGCACCCATGGATATAAGGAACATCACTAGAAGCATTATTATAATACTTTTTTTCATATCATCCCTCGTTCTTTTTTAAATATTACGAAGTTACTATGTATCTGATTATATAAACATTTTCCTTTAAGAATATGTATAAATGCCTTATTAATTCTATAAATCACTTTTAGGGAATTTTAATAAATAATTAAAAAAACAGATAATAAAAAATCAAGAAGAATTTTTTGAAATTCCAATGATATTATTAAACTTATTTTTGATTATAAAAATTACTTAATTATATTATCCGGTTAGAATAAACTAAAATTGTATGGAAACCAAAAATATGGTACTTCTGGACATTGACTATGTCACAGAAAAAGATAAGCCAGTTATACGTTTATTTGGCAAAGAAAAAGGATCTGATGAAGTTAATCATATCATAGCTCTTGACAGGACTTTTGAACCTTACATATATGTCATTCCACAGGATATGGATAGTGCACTGGAACAATTGGAAGAGATGGGCCTGGAAAATACTCAAAAAGTTCTTAAAAAAGACCTGGCAAAGGAACTAGAATTTATTAAGGTCACTTTAAAACATCCTCAAGAGGTTCCCAAGCTTAGAGATAAAATACTGGGCTTAAGTATGGTTAAGGATATTAGGGAACATGATATTCCTTTCTATAGGAGATATTTAATAGATAAAGGCCTTTTTCCAATGTCTGAAATAGAAATTACGGGAGAAGCAGTGAAAGAATCGAACTGTGTTTCTTCAAAAGCTAAAAATGTGAATATAATAAATCTGGAAGAATCTCCTCTGCCTTTAGAGTCAAAATTCCCAGAATTGAAAATATTGAGTTTTGATATTGAGGTAAGAAATCCGGATGGTATGCCTAACTCGGATAAGGATGAAATTATCATGATTGGCCTAGCCGGAAATTTTGGTGTAGAAAAAGTCATATCTACCAAAGGAGAGCATCTGGATTATGTTGAAAAAGTGGAAACAGAAAAGGAAATTATCCAACGATTTGTAGAAACTGTAAAAACTCACCAACCAGATGTTATTGTGGGATATAATTCTGATAATTTTGATTTTACCTATATTCGCGAGAGGGCCAAGTTGCTGGGCGTTCGCATGAATATGGGGATTGATGAATCTGAATTAAAGTTTATGAGAAGGGGTTATACTAACGCCGCGACTATTAAAGGCATTATACATGTTGATTTATATTTGGTCATGCGCCGGTATATGAATCTGGACAGATATACCTTAGAGAGGGTTTATCTGGAATTATTTGGGGAAGAAAAATTTGACTTGCCTGGTGACCGACTATGGGAATATTGGGACAGTGATGGTGATAAACTTGATGAACTATTCCGTTATTCTTTAGATGATGTAGTGGCTACTTTTAAAATTGCAGAAAAGATTTTACCTCTAAACATGGAACTTACTCGTATAGTAGGCCAGCCTTTATTTGATATGGCTCGGATGGCCACTGGCCAACAAGTGGAATGGTTTTTAATGCGTAAAGCTTATGAATATGGTGAAGTTGCCCCTAATAAACCTTCTAGCTCTCAATATTCTGAAAGAAGGGGAAAAAGAGCAGTTGGTGGCTATGTTAAAGAGCCAGATATTGGGCTTCATGAGAATATAGTTCAATTCGATTTTAGAAGCTTGTATCCTAGTATCATTATCTCCAAAAATGTTTCTGTTGACACCTTTGTAAAAGAAAGTGTACAAGGGGTCATTGAATGTATTGATGAGGAGATTGACATTCAAGAGAAAAATGACATTAGTAATGACTCTAATGGGGATATAACTAATAATAATAATAATAATAATAATAATAATAATAATAATAAGTATCATGTAGCTCCAGAATATGGTTATAAATTCTTAAAAGAACCGCAAGGTTTCATCCCTTCAGTCATTGGTCAGGTTTTGACTGAAAGATCACGATTAAAAAAGAAAATGAACGATTCTGAAGAACCAATGGAGAAGAAAATTCTTAATGTACAACAAGAAGCCTTAAAAAGGCTGGCCAATACTATGTATGGAGTTTATGCCTATTCTCGTTTCAGATGGTATTCTATTGAATGTGCCGAGTCAATTACTGCCTGGGGAAGAGATTATATAAAGAAAACAATGAAAAAAGCAGAACCATTTGGTTTCCACAGTATTTACGCAGATACTGATGGTTTTTATGCTACTTATAAACCAGAACTATTAAAAGAAAATGCAAATGAAGACATAAATGCCAATGGGGATATAAGTGATTTAGAACCTGAAAATGATTAATTGAATTCTAATTTTCTTTATTTTCTTCTTCAATTGATTGTGGACTACTTTTTTTACTAAATAATGTTCCAATGAATGTTAAAATTATAGATAGAAATATTACAAATATTGTATTTTCAATTGTAGGAAGAAAATGTATTTCTCCAGTTGAAATCATATTCAATACCATTGATCGGGTTTCACTATTTGAAAGTAAATTTTGATTATACTGATTAAGTAGTATCTGATCTATTGTTAAATTTGTTATTGCTAATATAAACCCGAAAATAATAGGGTTTCCCTTTGATTTGTATCCGATAAATATTGGTATAATCATGATTAAAAAGAATAATATAGATTCATAAATACTAGGGGATTCACTAGGACTATTAAAAATACTTAATCTCCATAATCCTGTGATTATGGCCATGGAGATTATACCGATTATTAAATATTTAATTTTAATATTCATTATTTCTCCCAAATTATTCTTTATTTTCTTTTATTTCTTTCATAAATCTATTTATAATCTCTTCAGGAGTCATATCAATAATAGGAACATCCGCATTACCTGCTTTCACTTTCAAGTGGACAAAAACAGGCCCTTCTGCTTCTAAAACAGGCTGAAAGTTAATTTTTCCTGGTCCTGAAAATTTAAAATTATTTTTAAATCCTATAGACTGTGCCACCTCTCCCAGGTCTACGGTACTGGCATAGGTACATTGGGATCCAGTAGAGCCATAACATTCGTTATCAATAACCACCAAAATCAGATTTTCCGGGGCCTGATTATAAATAGTGACCAGACTGCCTAAATTCATTAAAACAGACCCATCACCATCAAAGACGATTACTTTGCGCTCCTGGGCCATGGCCAGTCCCAGTCCGATAGATGAGGCCATGCCCATGGATCCAAGCATATAAAAATGATTTGGAGAATCCTTAACCTGGTATAATTCTCTGGAAGGAAATCCAATGTTGCAAACTACCAGTTCATCATCAATTTGATTGGCTATGGTTTTAATAGCATTAATACGTTCCATTGTCTCACTTCAATTTTTATTTGAAATCCTAAAATCATTACCAGAACGTAATCTCCAGCAATATTCCCACCGGAACTCCCTTAGACTCAGCTATTTCCCATGCTTTTTTAATATCTTTTAAAGCTTTTTCAGGGGCGCTGGGTTTGAAGTAAGGCAGTTCTAGAGATTCTAAAACCCGGGGAGTGGCCTTACCCATGGGTATTTGGGCACTCATAAACTCACCTTCTGTTCCGCGGTGGCTCATAACCATGAGAATTGGTATTTTATAAAGTTTATAAAGGGAGGTCAGTACATTGATTGAATTTCCAAGTCCGGAATTTTGCATGAGAATCGCTGGTTTCATACCACCCATATAAGCTCCTGCAGCAATTCCAAATCCTTCTTCTTCTCTGGTAACAGGTACATGTGTTATTTCACTATCAAATTCCACCATTTCCAGCAGCTTACTTAAATTAACACAGGGAATACTTACTATGAAATTTATACCTGCTTCTTTAAGTGCCTGATAAACTGCTTGTGTACTGTCCATTATTACCCTCATTGTATTGATTAAATTTAATAAAATCTAAATAAAATTATAGAATGCCTTAATGAAATATTACTTAAGTTTTTTTGGGGGGGGTCCTAAATAAATGTTTTAAATAATTATTTCTTAATTAATATTCATTTATAGATATTTATCAATTATTTATTTTGGTTTAAGATAATATCTATTCTATTTATTCCTTTCATTCATTATTTTTAAGGAATAGTAAATTTAATTGAACCATAAATAAAAAAATGTAAAAAAATTAATTAATTAATATAGAATTTATTTAAAAAATTCCATCTAAATCCAGATCTAATTCCTGTGAAATATCTTTAAACTGCTGAGCTAGAATATCATCAATTTCAATTCCGTCAGTCTGATGTTTTTTGATATTCCTTACTTCCATGTCTCCCGGGATAAAAACATTATCTGTGGATTTAACTTCACCAATAAATGCATCAACTTGATCTTTGAAGATTTCCAGATCTCCCATATGTGAGGGGTCTATGACCATCATTAAATCCCCTTTAGTACACATCTCGGATGGATTAGCTGTTCCCTTTACTCCAGTACCAAAAGCGGCTTTTACCAGAGGCCCGGCTAAAATTTCAATCATAAATGCTAAAGCATAACCTTTATGGGCTCCAAATGGCAAAATAGATCCTTTTAATGCTTCTTTTGGATCAATAGTTGGCCTTCCTTCACAATCCAGGGCTACATTTTCTGGTATGTCTTCTCCCCGGCGCACGGCTTCTAATAATTTCCCTCTCGCTGATGCAGAAGTGGCCATATCTACGGAAACATAATGATTATTAGATGGCACACCTATGGCTATGGGATTAGTTCCGAGAATAGGGACTTTACCACCAATAGGGGCCACGGCAGGTTCCGTGTTGGCAGTAACTATTCCAATCAAATCTTGTTCAATGGCCATATCGGAGTAATATCCTGCCACACCAAAGTGATTGGAGTCATGAATTCCCACCATACCTATCCCGTTTTCTTTGGCTTTTTCTATGGCTAATTCCATTCCTTTATATGCCACAAAATGTCCAAAAAGGTGATTCCCATTTATAAGGGCAGTTGAAATAGTTTCACTTTCTATTTCAATGTCTCCCTGAGTTTCAATCGTTCCAGATTCAAGTCCTTTTACATATTGAGGGAATCTACCTATTCCGTGGGAAGTAAAACCTTTAAGATCGGCATCTAGGGTCACCTCAGCAACTATTTCTGCATGTTCTTTAGAAACATCCAGCCTGGTGAGTATCTCTGTAATTATTGATTTTTCTTGTTCAGGGGTTATTTTCATGAAATCACCTTTTTGAGATTTGATTTGATTAATAGATTTACATAACTTTTTTTTTCATTTATAAATTTATTAAAAAATTATATTACACTTTAATTGAGTTTTAAATCAAATTATTCATTATATTAATTTATTATTTTATTTTAAAAAATTTAAAATAGAATAAATTATATTTATATTCTAATTATATTCCTATTCAAGTATTACATACCAACCTATTACATTTCCAGCTCTTTTCCATCAAAAGTTTTTATACTGACTTTTTCTGCATCAGCAGTTACTTTACCAATTAAATGAACTTTAACATGTTTACTGAGAATTTCCATGGCTTTTTCTGCATTTTCTTCTTTTAAAATTACTACAAAACCTATTCCCATGTTGAAAACACGATACATTTCTTCTAAGGGTACTCCCAGAGAGTATATTGATCTAAAAATTGGTTGAGGTTCTGGAAGATTTGATATATCATAACCAACACCTTTTTTCAGGCGTTTAAGGTTATTAAATCCGCCACCAGTGATATGGGCCAGTCCACGTATTTCTAAAGAACTTTTTAAAAGTTCAACTACTGGCTGAACATAAATGGCCGTTGGTGTTAAAAGTTCTTCTCCTACTTTTAAATCAGGAAAACCTGGCAGGGGATCATCAATTGCCAATTGGCCTTCTTCAAATAAAGCTTTCCGGGCCAGACTAAGACCGTTACTGTGAATACCACTGCTTTCTATTCCAATAAGGACATTACCTTCTTCGATCTTTTCACCAGTAATTATTTTGTCCACATCTACCAGGCCAATTCCGGTTCCAGCCAGGTCAAAATCTTTTATTATCCCGGGTAGTGAAGCCGTTTCTCCACCAATAATGGCTATTTTTGATAAATTAGCTCCTTTAACCAACCCTTCTCCGATTTGAGTAGCTACTTCGGGGTCAGGTTTTTCCACAGCTAAATAATCTACAAGCGCAAGAGGTTCGGCCCCTACACAGAGTATATCATTAACTACCATGGCTATGCAGTCAATTCCGACAGTGTCGTACTTTTCCATCATTTTAGCCACTAAAATTTTACTGCCCACGCCGTCAGTGCTCATAGCTATCGCTTTATCACCTAAACGTACAAGGGCCGCAAAATGACCACTTTCTGTGATAATATCTTGCCATTTGAGTGTTTCTTTTAGTTTTGCAGTTAAATGTGAAACGGTTATTTCTTCTAAATCTATATCCACACCTGAATCAGAATAGGTTACCATTTAATCACCAATTTTATTTAGTTTGAATTTGACTATTTTTATTTTTATTATTAGATTAATAGAATTATTAATAGAATTCATTAAACCCTAGTTCTCTTTATTTATTCCAATTCAATTAAATTCAAATTTATTCAACTTAATTTAATAAAAATTCAATTTCATTGAATTCGAACTGTTTCCAGATTCATAGGTGTTTTTGTTTCTATTTTATAGCTTCTGTAAATACTGGAAGCTAAATCCAGAGTTTTATAATTGTCACCATGACAAATTAGTATTTTTTCTGGTTTTGGGGTTAATCTACGCACGTAATCCATTAGTTGGCGTCTGTCAGAGTGTCCACTAAATCCTTCAATAGTTTTAATGTTCATTTTGACATGATGGACTGTGGTTTTGCCGTCTTCTTTTAGAGGTATTTCCTTCCAGCCTTTTTGTATTCTTCTACCTAATGAACCTTCAGATTGATATCCTACAAAGACCAGGCAGTTTTTCTCGTCTCCACATAACCATTTGAAGTATTCTACTGAATTTCCACCAGTAAGCATTCCTGATGTGGATAAAATAATGGCTGGTTCGCCTTCCACGATTTCTTTTCTTTCATTGGTACCATTTACTTTATGGAAAACCTCAGAAATAAAAGGATTGCGCCCCATATGGAAAATTTGATCCCTTAAATCTTTACTCAAGTATTCGGGCCTAGCAGTGTGAATGGCAGTTGCTTCCCAGATCATTCCATCAATGTAAATAGGAACTTCATCAATTAGGCCATTTCTAATGTACTCTTCTAGCACAATCATCAATTCTTGGGCCCTACCTACTGCAAATACTGGAATTAAGATCTTTCCTCCTCTTTTCAAGGTGTGGTAGATCGTCTTAACCATTTCTTTTTCTGCTGAATTACGGGAAGGCTGAACATCTTCGTGCCCCCCATATGTACTTTCCATAATTAGGGTTTCTATTCGAGGGAATTTAGTAACTGCTGGTTCTAAAAGTCTACTTCTTTCATATTTGAAGTCTCCAGTGTAAACCAAGTTGTGTTGACCGTCTCCAATGTGCATGTGGGCCATTGCAGACCCTAATATGTGACCTGCATTGTGCAAGGTTAACCTGATATCTGGGGCGATATCTGTTACTTCACCATAATCGAGAGTAATTGTATGCTTAATACTCTTTTTAACGTGTTTAACATTGAATGGAAGTGGATCATCCTCTCTGTGTGCGATATCAATGTGATCCAACTGTAAAAGAGTCATTAAATCTCTGGTAGGGGTGGTACAGTATACTGGCCCTTCATATCCATAGTGGTATAGATAAGGTAAGAAACCAGAGTGATCTAAATGAGCGTGAGTAATTACTACTGCATCTAAATCACCTAAAACGAACTCAGGAACATTTAAAAATGGATAAGAACCTTTATCATCTCCTCCAGCTACATTAACACCACAATCAAGAAGAACGCGACTATTAGGAGTTTGTAAAAGTGAACAAGAACGTCCAACTTCTCTAAATCCGCCCATGGAGGTTACACGGGTCCAATCATTATCGTATTTAATTTCTTGATGGATTCGATGTCCTAATTCTTGTAGTATTTTTTTGCGCTCTTTACTGTTCTTTCTGAGAGTTCTTCTAATCCTCTGAATTATTTCAGATGAAATTGGTGGTGTTCTTAATATTTTTGGAGCCCAACCAATTCTTTTTACAATTTCACGAGAAGTAGCACCGTACTTACCAATAACTAAACCCGGTTTACGGGCTTCAATTATTACTTCGCAGGTAACTTCATCAAATGAAATATTAGTAATATTAGCTTCTTCAGGGACGGTTTCATGGATCTTATTTATTGCTTTTTCCGGATCCGCTAAAACTGAACGATCTGAACGTATAATTATTCGTTTTCTTATGTCTTTAGCCAAGTCTCGAATCAAATCTCCGTTTTCGGTAATTATCTCCGGATTTTTAGTGTAGATAACTACTTCCGGACCTTCGAATTCTACTTTGGCCACTTGTACTCTAGGGGGTAATCTGTGTACTATTGTCTTTTTGATTTCTTCAAGAATCTCTGAAACCATAAAATCACTTCGAAAAAATAGAAAATGTAGTAAACTTAAGTTTACTTAATTTAGAAGTCGATATTTAATTAATAAATGGTAGAAAAAAGAAAGAATTTAAAATTAGATAATTTCTTTTAATCTTTTTTGAACCTCTTCTTCATCGAGCATTCGATATCCTTCATCTGTTACTAGGGCTATTAATATGCCGTTTCCAGAAAAAGTATCTCTTTCCATAGCAGAATTAATTGCTCGAATGGCTATGTCCACGCCTTCTTCAACATATATGTCGTCGGTGTATCTGTCTTCCAGGACACCATAGGCGAAAGGCGAACCAGATCCAGTGGATATGAATTTATCTTTAATCATACCTCCGGCAGGATCTAAGGAGTAAATTTTAGCTCCATCCTCGTCAACTCCTCCAATTAATGTTTGAACAAAGAATGGGTAAAATCTGGATGAGTGTAAAATATTTGCGGATAATGCAGAAGCAGCTTCAATACTGATTTGCTCTCCGTTTCTCATTTTATAAAGTGCTACTTCAGCACGTATATATTTCATTAGGCTCTGTGCATCGCCAACAGATCCAGCTATGGTGGTTGCTATATGATCATCAATTTTAAAGATCTTTTCTGCAACCTTGTGGGCGACTAAATTGCCCATACTGGCTCTTCTTTCGGTAGCAAAAACCACTCCGTCTTTGCAAGTTATACCGACAGTTGTAGTGCCTTTTAATGTGTTTTTATCATTCATAGAATAACACCTCAGGAAAAAAATAATAGTCAAAAATCAGTTCTATCCCTACATTATCCCTCATGTTATATAAATATTATTGACTTATTCTTAACTTTTTAATACAAAAAAACTAGCATATAATCTTTAAAATTATATATTAATTCCATATTTCGTTTAAATAATTTTCTTGTTAAAGCTAAACTTAGAGAGAATTTTTAAAATCCGCAATTTTTATTTAAGTAAATATTGATTTATTATTTTTACTTTGACATTATATTTTACGTATTTCATACAGATTTTAATTATGACATTCTCATGTAGTTAGAAACAATTATTCCTATTCCTAATAATATCAAAACAAAAGGAAGGATTATATGTCCATATTTTTCTATTTTAATTCCTAAAAGCTTGTTTTTTATAATTAAATGAGCAAAAAAACACCAAATTCCAGTCATAATCAAAAATATTAAAATGGTTAATAAAAGCTCCATCTGATTCAAAGTAGAAAATAAAGGAGCATAAACTCCTATATTGTCTACTCCATTGGAAATGGTTATTAAGGCCACAGAAAACCAAGTAAAAATACTGTAACTGCCTGAATTTAGCCGATTATCTTTAAAAAAAGTTTGCTGATCAACCTTATTAACTAAAATTTCATTATCTGTATTATTATCATTATTATTTAAACTTCCACTGGAATTACTACTCTCCGAATTACTAAATGAACTTCCGTTTGAAATAGGAATTCTTGATTTTGTTTCAAGCCTATATAGTGTTATAATTTCTTTTAATCCTATTAAAAGTGGTATAAAACCCATTAAAACCATGAAAAAATCTGGAATATATGATTTGAATATATAAACTGGAATACTTATCAATATCAAAGAAAAAATACCTAAATACTGACCTATAACTACAGATGCATCATTATATTGTGGATGGGCAAAGAATACTGTTAAAAGAAATAAATCATCGATATTAGTTGCTATAAACGCAGATATGGCCACAGAAACTATTATTAAAATGTCCATGTTGAATTCACTTAAAATTAAAATTCATGACTGAAAAATTTAAATTAAAATTTAAAGAAAAAAAATATGGGAACTAAGTGATTAAATCATCTAGCTTGTCTTCAGAAATTGCGTTTTTAATTTCCCGAGCAATTCTCTGACCCATACTCATTTCTTCTCCAAATAATAAGTGGCTGTATGCAGAACCATTCATAAAAGTGTTTGTTCCTCCATCTATACGCGCACTCATTTCAAAAGTTACAATTTCTAAGTTGTCAGTACACATGGTCTGTAAACAGAATGGACCATTCATTCCAGGTTTTACTAATTTTTTAGCAGATTCAACTAGATTGTCCCCAATTTCAAAAACTTGAGGAAGCAGGGATTCTCTCATTACCACTGGATGGTTACCAGTTATAACGTAAGATGGGTCCAGGCCGATATCTAATTGGTCTTTAGCAGGTATTCTTACCAGACCATCAATGTTGGATTCAAATCGGCTGTCCATACCTAAAAGTTCCACTTCATCATTTAATGCGGAATAGAAATAGTGGATACAGAAATTGGTACCAGAAACATATTCTTCTATATGGGCTTTAGGAACATCTTCTTCTTCAATCCATTCACGCTCTAGCATATTAGCTATTTTAGCATCAAATTCTTCTTTAGTAGATGCTACAAAGTATCCTTTTCCACCACGTGCTCCAGGGAATTTGACCATAACTGTACGGTCAATATCTTCGGAATTATCGAATTTAAGAGGCATTCTTATGTCCGATTCCATCATTATCTGCCTTTCTAAATTTCTTTCAGCTTCCCAGCGTAGTATATCTCGGTTACCAAACATAGGAACATTAAAATCGTTTTCAATCCTATCCAGACCAGCATATGCTATAAAAGATCCGTGAGGGATTACTATACTGTTCATGGCCCGAAGTTGCTCTTGAACATCTTCATTTACAATATCGCTGAATTTATCAACTATTATGTATTCATCGGCCACTTTAAATCTTTGATATGGAACTTCTCGCCCTTTTTCACAAACTACTGCAGTTTTAAATCCTTCTTTTTTTGCTCCTTTTAAAATATGAAGGGAAGTGTGACTTCCTAAAGTAGCAATTGTAATGTCTTTCTTGTCATATTTGGCAAGGATACTTAAAATTTCATCTCTGTTTACTTTACTCATTTAAAACTCCCCGTGAGTTCTTTAAATTATATTTTTCAATAACTAATAATTCCTAGAAAATTATTTCTATCTAATATAATATTGCATTTGGCCATTTCTTATAGTTATTTTTTTTGTCTTGAATTTCTTAAAAAATATTTAAAGTAAAATAAAACATTTAGATTAATTTGGTATTAGAATATAATTAGATTTTAATATTTATTATCAGTATATTACATTCATAGTTATCATATTTAGATATTAAAACCAGTTGATATTATGAAATGGAAAAAGATTGGCCACGTGTTATTAGTGGATAAAGACATTGAAAATCCTAAAAAACTTCTTGAAATGAAAGGAATTGAAACTGTGGTCAAGTTAGGTAATATTGGTGGCAAAAAAAGAGAACCTGATGTTAAAATACTTGCGGGTTCCAATACCGAAACTATACATCGTGAAAATGGCTGCATATTCAAGCTGGATGTGGCCAGGGTAATGTGGTCTAAAGGTAATACCAATGAGAGAATGAGAATAGCCAATATTATTGGGGAAGGGGAAAGAGTGCTGGATATGTTTGCGGGTATTGGTTATTTTACCATTCCCGCAGCAGTTCACTCTAAAGCAGAAATAATTCATTCTATTGAAATAAATCCTGTGTCTTACGGTTATTTAAATGAAAATATGTCATTAAATAAAGTGGAGAATATTGTCAAGCCTGTTTTAGGAGATTCTATGGATATTGCCCCTCAGTTTTCTGTAGATAGGGTTTTGATGGGATATATTGGTAACACTCAGGACTATCTTAAATCTGCAATTGCTGCTCTCGATGAATCGGGAATTATTCATTATCATGAGTCGGTTTATGAAAAAATAAAATTCGAAAGGCCAGAGGAGAGAATCCGAAAGTCTGCTGGTGGTATGGATGTTGAGATTCTTAATAAGAGAGTTATAAAAAAATATTCGCCGGGAGTTGTACATGTGGTTATAGATGCTAAAATAACTAAATAGAATACCCAATATTAAATAAAATATTAATTAGATGGGAATGGGATTGAGAAAATATATTTATATTTGAAATCATCTTAAGTAGATTAAAATTCTTTATTTTAAATTTAAACGATTTTAATAAGGATTAATCCTCAGCCTATAATAAATAATAACTAAGATTAAATATTATAAATCATAATAATAGTATGGGTATTTATTATCGATTATATTTTATAATGGACTATTGGGGAAATAAATGCTTTAAAAAGCTTATAAGGGGAAATGTATTAATATGCCTGCTGCAAAAATTTTAATTGTGGAAGATGAAGGATTAACTGCTATGGAACTTCAGCGGAAGTTGAAATTAGCAGGATATGATGTTCCTACTTTTGCTTTTTCAGGAAAAGAAGCCATAAAAAAAGCAGAAGAGATAAAACCCGATTTGGTTTTAATGGATATTTTTCTAAAGGGTAAAATCGATGGGATTGACGCTGCTGAGGAAATTAAAAAGAATATGGGAGTTCCCATAATTTACTTGACTGCTCATGGTGATAAAAATACACAAGAGCGTGCAAAAAGTACACGCCCATTTGCTTACCTTTTAAAACCTTTTGATATAGATATACTCCGCCAAAACATCGATCAAGCTTTATATGAACATAATCTTGAAAAATTAGGGAATGCTGGTGGAAATGTTTTATCTATAGATTTGCCTCAATATGATGGCGGAATTTTTGTTACAGATAGTAAAGGAATAATAAAGTTTACTAACTCTGAAGCATCATTAATAACTAAAATTCCACAGGAAAATGCCTTAGGAATGAATATAACTGAACTGCTTAAAATAAACTCAATTCAAAGTAGCAATGGTGGGTTTGATAAAAAACAATTGGATCCAGTTTCATTTTTTTCAGGACTAGATGCATCTAAATCTGAAGATTTAAGTGGTATTACTTGGCTTGAAGCAGATTCAGGACATTTTAAGGCCATAAAATATGTTATATCTCCATTAAATAACGAAAAAATGGAATTTAATGGATTATATATTCTTTTTAATGAAATAAATCTATTAAAAGATCTTGAAATTTCTATGGGCGCTATAGACAATGTGTCTGAGCAATTTCCACAAGAAACAGCAATTTTTGATAATTATGGAAATTTAATTCAGGCCAATAATCTTTTCTTAAAATTTTTTAAAACTAAACATCTTAAAGATATTAATATTAATTTATTTGATAATTTAGGACTTAACCGTGATGTAATTAATCTAAAAGATTACGATGATATAAATTACGTGTCCAGATTTGAACCACAAGAGATAAATCTAAATCCTGAAATTTCTAAGTTAGTTGAAAAAGGATTATATTTACGTTTAAATGGAAATAAAATTCCTTCTAAAAGCAAAAAAAGTTCTATTGGTTATTTAATTCATATTAAGAAAATGAAAGAACCACCAGTTTCCGAAAAAATTCCTAAAAATAAAACTGAAATCCCAATCTCTGATTATGAATTCATGATTAATTCTATTGGTGATGTTTTCTTTGCATTTGATTCTGAATTTTATTGCATTCATTGGAATGATGCTGCTGAGAATCTCACAGGTATTGGTTCTGAAAATGCTTTAGGTAAATCAATTTATGAACTATTTCCAGAACTTAAAGGAAGTTTAACAGAAAAATTATATTTGGATGCTTTTAAACAGCAAAAACACTTGAGTATAATAGACCAATACAAAAAATCAAGCAATGAATTTTTTGAAATAAATGCGTATCCATCTAAAAAAGGTATTTCAGTACTAATTAAAGATGTTACTAATGTTAAAAAATCTGAAAATGATTTGAAAGTGGAAAAAAATCTTTTAAAATCATTATTAAATCTTTTTGATGGATCCATTTGTGTTTTTTATGAAGATGGTTCTATTTTCTTTGCAGATGACTTATTTAAAAAATATTCATATGATTCAAATAATTTCATAAGAATGTTTACAGGACATGAAAAAAACAACCTGGTTAAATATATTAATTCTGTAAAAACATCTAAAAATTTGTATAATCTAAAAATTAAATCTCAAATTAGTCCTAATAGCTACATAGCTTGGAATATAAATCTTTTAAATGATTTAAACAATTATAATCCTCTATTTTGGGCATCTGGACAAATTTTGAAAAATTCCCCAGTGAATATTGAAAAAAACATTAAAGATATCTCTAGCTTGGAAAATGATTCTAATTCTTCCAATTCTTCTATACATAATCCTTCAGATTCTTTAAAAACATCTAATAATATTTCGAGCAATGAACTTGAAAAAATGACTAATAACGTCCAGGAAATTGAAATAAGAGAAGCGAATTTAATCAAGAAAAACAATAAACTTCTCGAAAACTATAATAAAAAGATTAAAGATCTAGAATCTGAAAAAAATGACCTTATTTCTAAGGTTAAAGAATTCAAAAGCTCTGAAAAAGAGCTAAAAAACAAATTGAATGTTCAAATGGAAATAAATGAATCTTTAAATGTTGAATTGGATGAGGATAGTTTATCCTCAAATACAGCAGGTGATGGCACCAATGATAATCAATCTCCAGACGAGCTTAAAAACTCTTTAATGACTTATGAACGCCAATATAAAGCTCTTTTAGAAGAAAATAAGGCTTTAAGAGAAAATAAATCTCAGCTTAAAAAACAGGCTAATAAAATTAAAAAAGAGTATTTGGATATGGAAAAAGAGTTTAATAGTCAGATTAAATCCCAAAAATCTCAAATAATGAATTTGAGAAAGGCTAATAATTCTTTAAGCAAGGATTATATGGCATTAGAGAAAAGATCCATATCATTTAAAGAAAATCTTGAAGAAAACATTTCCCTATTGGAAAAGGAAAAAAAACAGGAGATAGAAAAATCACATAGGCTTGAAAAACAGCTTAAAGATATTAAAAAGATTTAGGCCAACCTAAAGTTTAGCGGCGCTTTTTTGAAGTGTCATTAATAAATTTTTCCATTTTTTTACAAACAGTCTATTTAATTATATTTGCTATATTAATTAATTATAATATTAAATTAACAGTATTTTATGAATTAAAAATATCAGGGGTCAGGAATGTCAGGGGTTAAAGTGCTTTTAGCTGAGGATGAGAGTATAACTGCTCTCCAAATAAAAAATAAACTTAAATCCTGGGATTTTGATGTTGTTGCTGTCGCTTCTTCTGGGGAAGACGCAATAGATTTGGCTTTAGAAAAAAAACCGGACATTGTTTTGTTAGATATTGTTTTAAAGGGCAATCTTGATGGAATTGATGCTGCTGAAAAAATTAAGGATACTTTAAATATTCCTATTATTTACCTCACTGCATTCACCGATGAAAGTACTCTGAATAGGGCAAAGTCCACTGAGCCCAGAAATTATATTTTAAAACCTTTTGATGATAATGAACTCCGATTTGCCTTAGAAATGTCAGTTTATAAAAATCAGATTGAAAATGAACTTAAAGCTGCTCAAAATTACCTGGAATTAATCACGGAAAATATGGCTGATATTGTAGGACAGTTAGATTTTCATGGGAAATTCCTTTATATTAGTCCTTCTATTAACAAACTACTGGGATATTGGCCTACAGATATTTTAGGAAATACTTTTTTTGAATTGGTGCATCCTGAAGATTTAGAAAGAACTATAAATTGTTTCAATAACTGTATAGAAACTGAACGACCTGGAAAAATACGAAAAAGGCTTAAAACAATTCAAAGCAGTTATAAGTGGATAGAAACAATGATTAGTCCAGTTTCAAACGCAAATGAAATTAAGGGCGCGGTTATCAGTTGCAGGGACATTGGGGAGCAGATGAATGTTGAAGAAGAATTAAAGTCTTCTTTAAATTATTCTAGGAATCTTATTGAAGTTAGCTTGGATCCAATGGTAACTATTAGTGAAAATGGAGAAATAATGGATGTTAATGGAGCAACTGAAAATAGCACTGGACTTTCTAGGCTAGATCTTATTGGCACTGATTTCTCACAATACTTTACCGATCCTGAAAAGGCCATGAAAGGTTATCAAAAAACTCTCTTTTATGGCTCTCTTAAAGATTATTCTCTAACCCTTCGCCATATTTCTGGCCGAACCATGGATGTATCATTCAATGCTTCGGTATATCGGAACATGAAGGGGGAAGTGGAAGGTGTTTTTGCCGCAGCCAGAAATATTACTAAACTTAAAAAAGTAAACAACGCCCTTAAACTAAGTGAAAAACATTTCAGATCTCTAATTGAGAATGCTTTGGATGTTATCATGGTTTTAAATCATCAGGGCGATATTACTTATGCTAGTCCTTCAGTAGAAAGAGTTTTTGGATATAAGGTTCATGAGTTTTTGGGTTTCAATATATTTGATTTTATTCATAATGCTGATGCTCCACGGCTTAATGAGGTATTAATTGATGATATCAATGGCTCAGGATCTGATGCTGATTTTGAAGTTCGCTGCCAGCACGAAGATGGTGAATGGCTGACCTGTCAAATTATAGTCCAGAATTTAATTAAAGATCCTGCAGTTAGAGGAATAGTTCTTAATATTAGGGACTTAACTCCTAGAAAACAGGCAGAAATGGCTCGAAATGATTTAGAGGAAATGTACAGTACCCTAATAACTGCTAGTCCGGACGGTTTCATTGCTACGGATTTAGATGGCGAAATAACTTATGTTTCTGAAAAGGCATCCTTTATGATGGGATGGGATGATAAAAAAAAGCTGGTTTCAGAGACTATTTTTGATATTTTAATTCCGGAAGAAAATGATTTATTTTCGAAAAACATGGACATTGTTGTTAAAAGGGGTGCACTTAGAAACATTGAACATAAAGCCCGGAAAAAAGATGGTGAAATTTTCGTGGCTGAAATGAATATGGCACTCACTCAAGATTCTAAAGGGAACTCTAAAGGATTCATTGTAACCATTAGAGATGTAACTTATCGTAAAAAAATGGAAAATAAGATTAAGTCTTCTTTAAAAGAAAAGGAAATTCTTTTAAAAGAGGTTCATCACCGGGTTAAAAATAATATGCAAGTTATTTCCAGTTTAATTGGTCTTCAGTCAGAACATGTAGATGATAAAAAAACAAAAGCCATGTTTGAGGATAGTCAAAATCGAATAAGGTCTATGGCATTAATCCATGAAAAATTGTATGGATCACAGGGTATGGAAAAAGTAGATTTTTCAGAATATGTTAGAAGTTTGGTAAGTTCTCTTGAAAATTCATATGCTCACCAAAATGGTATTGAAGTCATTATTGATGTAGGGGATGTTTTATTAGACATAGATCAAGCTATAACTTGTGGATTAATTTTAAATGAACTAATTTCTAACAGTTTCAAATATGCTTTTCCAGAACAGACAGTTTTAGATAACTATGCTCCATTGGAAATAGGTGATGCATCTGAAAATGATTCAGAATCAGATGAGATATCTTCCTTAAAATCAGCTTCTTTGACTAATTACAACTTAACTTTAGAAAATCCACTTATATCTATTGCAGTTTGTTCTATTGGGGAAGATATTATCTTGCAGGTTGGAGATAATGGTTTTGGTCTTCCAGAAGGTCTAAATTTTGAATATACTGACTCATTAGGGCTTCAAATAGTTTGTACCTTGGTTGCACAACTTGAAGGAAAAATTAAGCTGGATGAAAGTGAAGGCACTAAATTCATAATTAAATTCAAAGAAGCTTATTCTTAATTAACATTAATGAATTTTGACTTGAAAATAAAAATTCTTATTAATCATTTAAGTCCATGGACTCTACTTTTTTCAGAATATTTTCACTTAAAAATTCTGAATTGATGAATTGGGGATATACGGGAAGCCTTTCTTTCATAGAAAATCCGGTAGCGACTGTAAGTTTTCTTAATTCATCAATTTCTGGCCAGGGGGCCTCTGGATTAACATAATCTTTGCTTATTGGCGAAACACCACCCCAATCATCTGCTCCGGCTAGAAGGAACATTTGAGTTGTTTCTCGGTTCAAGTTAGGGGGAACTTGAATACTCACATCTGGAAAAATAATCTTGGCTACGGCCACGGTTTTTAATATTTCTAAAAGAGAAGGTTCAGGATGGTTTTCCATGGGAATTCCTGGTTTTGATCTGAAATTTTGGATAATTATTTCTTGAATATGCCCATACTTATTTTGTATACGTCGAAGCTCTAAAAGTGATTCAGCCCGCTCTTCTAAGGTTTCTCCAATCCCAATTAAGATTCCTGTGGTGAATGGAATTTTTAATTTACCTGCGTTTTCTATGGTCTGTATTCTAAGCCATGGGTTTTTACCAGGACTTTTTTTATGGGCTTCAGTTTCCATTAATCGAGGATTAGAATTTTCTAACATCATTCCCATGGAAGCATTTACTTCTTTAAGCATTTTAAGCTCTTTTCTACTTATTACTCCAGGATTACTATGTGGTAAAAGTCCAGTTTTTTTCAAAGTTTCCTCACAAACATAGTATAGGTATTCACTCATATTTCCAAATCCAAGTTGATCTAAAAGATTTTTAACATCTTTAATTTCATCAGAACGCTCTCCAAAAGTGAATAAAGCTTCTTTACAACCATATTTTTCAGATTTTTTTATATTAGAAATTATTTCAGGTAATTGCATCAATAAATGATTTCCTAACTGTTCAGGATCTTTACGAAAGGTACAATACCCGCAAGTGTTTCTACAAACTTCAGTTAATGGTATGAAAATATTTTTTGAAAAAGTAATAACTGACCCTTCTCTTTTAGAACTTCCATCCATCATTAAATTTAATATATCGTTCCCTTCACAATTTAAAAGTTTAACTATATCTCTTTTTGAAAATTGGGATAAATTCATGATGTCTGGCCTCTTAATTTCATCAAAGCATCAATTTTTTGCTAATTAATTATTATTTAATTATTATTTTAAAAATAGATTTAATTTAATAGAATTATTTTTTTAAATAAATATGATAATTAGTTTTCTGCATTGGCTAGTACAATTTCAACAAAGCAGGGTCCAATTCCACTTTTATCTTTCCACATCACAATAAAAAAACCTGCCTTACTGGTTAAACCTAGCTTATATTCGACAAAACAGTTCATAGATTCTAAAGACTCTTTTAAACGTTCTATACCTGCAACATCAGTTTCTACATTAATATCAACGCTGGATCTTATCTGTTCATCCATTAAACTGATTAATGCAGTGGATTCTTCAGAAAACATATCAATTTCTTTGGCATCAATGGAGGCCATAAGTCCATTCAGTTCTTCAGCCATATTTTCTGCTTTTAGGCGCTTCCTAGATCTTCCTCGAACAATCAATATTTTATCTGCATCTAATGCGGCTCTTGATCCATCAAATGCTTCCAGATACCCCATTATGCTCCCGGCTACTTTGTGTAAGTTTATCAATAAAACACCTCATAGATTTAATGCTAATGAATAAAATAAATATAATAATTTAATTTTATAAACTATTTCTATTTAAAGATTTCATTTTAATTGGGATTTCCCATATTTGTCCTGAAATCTAATTAATGATAGGTATTTAAATCAATCAATTAAGATAAAAAGTAATTAAAGATTAAAAAAGAAATTAAGAACTTTAAATCTTTAAAAATTCATGATAAAATCAAATTAATATATTAACTTTCATTAATTTGTTTATCAGTGATTCCTTCAATTTCGTACTTTAATTCGCCCATTGTAGCTACTTTTTCTGCAAATGCGTCATGCCTATGAATACTTTCTTCATTCACTTGTCGAACTGTTACCATGGTGTCATCAGGCAGATGGGAGTATTCCTTCACTATTCGATTTACCATATTTCGCACACAGTCTTCTACAAACATAGGATTTTTATGGGCCTGTACTACAATAGCGTTTTCATCTGGTCTTTTAAGTAGCTCACAGACATAAGAACTCATAGAATCTTCTATTATCCTTATAAGGTCTTCAGCTCGAATAGTGTGGTCTTGAGGAACTTCAATCATCACCATTCCTCTGCCTCTTTGGTTATGTGAAGAAAATGAAACGGTATCCAGTACTTTTTGTGTAGTTTCTTCATCTAAAAATTCTAAAAGGTCTTGTTTAGATGATTCTTTAACAGATTCTTGAGCGCAGGGACAAACAGTCATTCCCACTACTTCCGCACCAACCATTTTCCTAATTACAACCTCGTCACCGTTTCGGTATCCAATAGCGTCGGCCATGAGTTTGCTCATTTCCTGAGTTTTATGCTTAGTAACTGGTGACTTTTTAATGAACATGTAATCGCTTTTCATGCTCACTTCGGCCCTTTTTGCATATTTATGTTTTTTTAATAGAGAATTAACTATTTCTGCACATAAAGATTCTACTTCCACAGTATTATTCTCTAAAGTCTCTTCCAGTACTTCGCTAATGGCTTCAGGGTTTCTTGACATATGAATTCCCCGTTGAGTACTTGGAAGGTCTACAAATGCATCAAATGTTGGTAAAAGAATGATAGGTCTTCTTACATCTCTTTCAATTTTTAACAGTTTTTTTACTCCAGTAACTCCCACCCGGGTAAGATGGACAGGAATGCTGGGAATGTTATCTTGTGTGTCTGGAAAACAAACTAAACCCAAAGTTTCCACCCCGATTAGTCCCAATATGTTCTAAACAATATAATTAGAACCATTAGGCATTTCGTTTCAATTTCGTTTATTTAGATTTAAAGAAATTATTATTTAGAGATTATTTTATATTGTATTTATTATTTTTATTTTAAAATATTTCATTTTTTAAATTCATTTCAAACTAATTCTTTATGTTTGATTCATGTTTGATATTTTATTGATATTTATTAAATATAAACTATGGAGAAGTTGTTTATATTATTTTATATTGAATAATAAAAAAAGAAAAGAAATAAATAGCTTTAATTTTTATTTGTAAGAATAAAATGTTTTATAAATAAAATAAAAATAATTTTAGAGGTTATCTAATTAATTAAATTTTTATTAAAAGGATTAATCCTGATTAGGATATTCTAAAAGTATTCCTATGAGCTTATCTGCATTTATATCCTTTAAATTACTTTCTAAATTTATATGGGCATTGTAAAGTTCTTTAGAGCGTTTTCCAAGAATTTCACCATTTATATCTGGCTCTGCTATTACTAAAACCTTTTTTAATCCCATATTTTCTATTTTCCGATTTATGTCATTTTTAGTATGTTCAATTTTTTTAGAGATACCTTGTAATGCTGCTTCAGGAATTTTAGGGTTAATTTCTTTCATATCTGATACTTCTAGGGGAACTCCGGCCACTATTATTTGTTGAACATCTATTCCCAGTTTTACCAGTGCTTTTTTGAAGTTATTTTTGGTGGTTACAATTAGTAAGCCTTTTGAAAGGTCAGAAATTTTATTCTCAGTTTTTACTTTTTCCAAAACTCCAAAATCGGCTAGAATTTCATTTATCTTTGCGCGGGCATCTAACATTTTTCCTGCAAATAATTTAGAGTCTTCTAAATTTAGTTTGTGTGAAGGTAAGCTGGAATAGATGAAATCTTCAGCTTCTATTAAATCTTTCAGTGCTTTTTCAAAAACTTGGACATTAATTATGCCTTCGCGAGGTTCTTTGATAATTTCTGATGAATTACCACTGCTCCCTGCTTTTTTAATTAGATCTTCTGCTTGATTCAATCTATTTTTCTCCATAAAATCCCTCAGTATCATTAAAGTTTATTTATTTAATTAATCAAGTTATATTTAATAATATTAATAATAATCAAATTATTATCATAAAATTTATTATCAATATTTAATTTAATTATTTATAATTTTAAATTAGTAATTTAATTTTCAGATTTTTTATTTAAAATTTGAAATATGGCGAAAAATTATCTTTTATTGATGATAAAATCTTTTTCACTTCAGAGGAGATATATAATTTCTCCAGATATTCTTTTTCTATTTTTTCTTTGAATTTATATTTTATTTTGCTTTTATTTATTTGGAGATGTGAAAATTTATCAATAAAATTTGACTTTTCATTTTTATTTTCACTTAAAAATAAATAAGGATCCATAGAAACAATGAAACTAAGGCTGGAATTGGCCAAGGATTTTAAATCATAGCCTCCTTCCAGTAATGATATTAATCTGGGGTGTTTTTCTATTAAATACTGCCCTATCCATGAATAAAAGTCTTCAGTTAATTCTATTCTTGAAAGAGGATCATTTAAATGACCATCAAAGCCGGCTTCCGCAAAAAGTATTTGTGGATTAAATTCTTTAAGCACTGGCCCAAGTATTTCTTTTAAAATCCAAATATAATCGTTATTATTAGAACCTGGGGGCATGGGAATGTTTAAATTATATCCTTTACCATCCGCAGCTCCTTGTTCATCAATAAATCCTTTTCCTGGAAATAATGTTCTGGGATCTTGGTGAATAGAGATGTAAAGAACATTAGGATCATTATAAAATATTTCTGCAGTTCCATTTCCGTAATGAACATCAAAATCAACTATGCATAATCTTTCCAAGTCGTAAGTTTTTCTCAAATATTCCACAGCAATGGCCACATTATTAAATATACAAAATCCCATGGATTTATTTGCTGTGGCATGATGGCCAGGAGGTCTTGAAATAGAAAATGCCCAATTTTCACTCTTATTTGTTCTCTTTAAAACTAATTCAGACGCTTTAATTGCTCCACCGGCAGATAAGAGTGCTGTTTGGTAGCTTTGGGATGTGGCATAAGTGTCAAAATCAATATTGCCTCCTCCCTTTTTACAAAATTCATCAATAAAATTGACATGCTCGGGTGTATGGACGGATAAAACCTGATTTAAATCTGCTCTATTGGGAGCTATAATACTTAATTTATTAAAAAAACTTTGCTTAGACAAATTGTTCATTATGGCATCTGTTCGGGCCTTATTTTCTATATGGAATTTATCTTGATGTTTGTTGTATTCAGGGGAGTAAACTATTGCCATAAAACCAGTTAATCATGTTTTTAGCTAATATTTTTAACTTATTGACTAGGGATAGTATTATTTTCTAGTTTCTTAGCTATTGATCTTGTTTTAAGTATATTTTTCTTTTTAGTTACAAGCTTGAAAATGATACTGTTTAATCATATTATTATTTTTATTATTTGGGGGGTTGTGGTTATATTTTTGTCTAGAATATTCCCCATTTGTCAAAAAAATGTTCACTTTTTGAAATTATTTTTATATAAAATCACATTAGAAAATATTTGCAGTAGAAACTTATTTATTCTTTTGTCACATAACTAACATATACTTTTGAATACTATTTGATGGCTAAAAATAGTTTAAGATTTAAAATAATTTTATTAGATTATTTTAAACTAGATTTATTTTAGGCTATACAACTTAGGATTTAAATTTAGTTTCTTGATAAGATTAATAATCCATATGGAGGGTGTTTAATGGAAGATGAAAATCCTATAAAAACTACGGTCGAGGAATTGAGGAAATTACTGGAAATTAAGAACTTTGTTGGTGAAGCCATAACCACTGAGGATAAACTTTTAATTCCTGTAATGAAAATGGGAATGGCCTTTGGAACTGGTATGGGTACTGGTAAAGGTCCTGATGGCAGCAGTAGTGGAAAAGGATCTGGAGCCGGCGCAATAGCAGGAGTAGAGCCTGTTTCTATGGTAGTAGTTACTAAAGGTGTAAATGGTCCTGAGGGTATAAGAGTACTTAATTTAACTTCTGGAAGCCAATTAAGCAAAGCAATAGGTGAAGTGGGAACTGTACTTACTGATGTAATGAAAGAAGGCCAATCATACATGAAAAAGAAACAGGATGAAAAAGAAACACCGAAAACACCTAAAGAAACACCAAAAAAAGCAAAAATCAAAGTGAAAGCTGAGAAAGAATAGGTTTAAAAATCCTATTAAGGATTATAAACCATTAAAACTTAATTAATATTTACTTAATTTATTTATTTAAATTTAGTGAGTTAATTAAAATTTAAACTTTTAGACTTAATTTTTAAATTAAAACACTGGTGGATCTGAGTGACCATAATAACCACCCTTTTAATCATTTTAGCAGCATTAGTTGCAATTATTCTTTTATTATTATCAGTTTCATTCCATATTTCCTTAAAACTTTTTAAAGACGGCGGAATAGTCAAAGGACTGGTTGAAATTCGCTGGTTCAAAATAAAGCTGTTTACCAGAAAATTCCCTGAAGAAAAGGAAGAAAAAGAGGAGAAGGAAGATAAAGACCAAAAAACGGATTTATCTGCGAAAAAAGAGAAATCAAAAGAGAAAAAACCTTCTAAATCTTCAAAAATAAGTAAATTAAAATGGGTGGATATAAAAAAAATTTTATCTTTATCTGGAGAATCATTACTTCACTTTATGAAGTTTTTTAAGAGTTTATGGGGATCAATAAACTTGGAAAAATTTAATTTTTATCTTATTTTTGGATTAAGTAGCCCTGTAGACACTGCCAAAATTTTAGGATGTTTTTGGGCCGCAGCAGCTGTAATTAACCTCTCACCAAAAGCAGATATTTTTGCTGAACCTTCATTTTTGGAGGAAAAAATTGACTTTGAAAGTGATATATCATTTCAAGTTCGACTTCTAGGCCCTTTTCTAGCATTATTAAGATTATTAACAAGAATATCTGTTATTAAACTTCTTTGGGAATTTAGGAGGTTTAGATAATGAATAAAAAAATCTGGGATACTATTCTCACTCAGTGGGATACTTTCGAAGAGCTGGCGGTCGCAAAAAAATTTTCCCTGGAGAATAGAGAAATCTATCCAGTAGATAAAATTTCTGTTTTATTTCAAAAATCTGGAAAAATATCTAATCTTAATATAATTCCCTTAGCATGGATAATAAATGAGAAAGAAGAAAATAATCCTGAAAACAAGGATCATGATTTAGAAACGGATTACTACATGGTTTTATTTGATACCGATAATTTGAATTTGGTTGAAGACATAATAAAGGAATTTAAGTCTTTTTATAATCATTCTGATCATAAATAAAATTGGGGTGAAATATTTATATTCCTCTTTTTAACATTAGCTGTTTTAATATTTTAAATCATTTTTAATTCATCTTTCATTTGAATAAATGTGATTCATTATTTTAAATATTTATCTAAGCTTGATTCAGTTTTTAATGGTTTATATAATGTTTTTCTCTCTGATTCAAGAAGCAATGGCTTTTTTTGAAGAATACATGATGCCGGCATCACATCTACATTTTCCATTTCATTGATATCATTTATAAACTCCAAACCCTTTTTTGTTCGTAGTAAATGATGATCAACCACTACATGGGGGATTTTTTGGCAAATTTTCTCTAAATTAGCCCGTGCTTTTGTAATATCCTCATCAGATAAGGCGTATCCTAAAAGATAGAGCGGGGGACCACTTAAAATTATTCTATCTGGATTTTCATTTAAAATATATTCTAATGCCATATCGGATATAGGCCCCTGGACATCAGAAGCATGCAAAAGTTTTTCTCCATTAAAAGTAATGGAAACTGCCACAATGTAACCTAAATGACTGTAATCGCTTCCATGGTGCAATGCAGAAGAAAATTTGATGTTAGTATCTCCTATTTGAAACTCCTGATTATCAGAATAAGTTATTTCAGTATCATCCACACTTTTAAGATTTTTAATAAGTTTTTTAGCCCTTGAGGATTGATTTTTATTTATATTGGAATCTGGATTTTTTAAAAATATTTTTTTTCCAGAATATATTCCATAAGCTATTTTTGAAGAGGATTCAAGAAATTTATTACTTTCAAATGGGGTGAAATGGTCATGATGATAATGACTAATGGTAATTATACTGGATTTTTTTGAATATTCAACAATTTTTTCCCTACTCTCTTTTAAGGCAGTTATTTCTTCTAGGGAAGGAGGAAGTTTGAATCTTTTGGGAGCAACCGATGTGCCGGGATCAATAAGTATGCCTTGGTCCGTTTGAACAAAAGTACACATGGAACGGACTCCCAAGCTTTCAAAGGCCAGTGGAATTATTTTCATATTCTTAATCCTGGAATTTTAATAAATTGACTTTATCAAGGATTTTTTAGAATTTTTAAAGAATAATAAATTTAAAATAAATAATTTAGATAATATCTAAATAAGTAAATATGAATTATATCATTAATTTAAGATTAATGATGTTAAAAAAACTATTTAAAGGATTTTTGATGATCCCATATCTTCAGTAACTACATTTAATACTGTTTGTGTGTAAGTCCTCTGTACATTTGGTTCTTTTAGTAATTCTTTAATGAACATATCTAATTCACTAGTATCTTTAAATTTTGCTATTAATATGGCATCAAATTCTCCAGTAACATCATAAACTCCAAGAACGTTTTTATTGTAAGCAGTCTGGGTTTCCCAGTTTTTTAAAAATCCGCCTTTAACTCTGACGCCTATGATAGCTGTTAATTTGTATCCTAAGCAGGAATGGTCAATCAGTGGTACAAATTTCCTGATAACTCCTGTTTTCATTAATTTATCCACTCGGTTATGTACGGTTCCCACGGATATTCCCAAATCCCGAGATATTTTACGGTAAGACATTCGACCGTCTTCATTAAGCAGATTAATTATTTCTTTGTCTATTTCGTCTATTTTAACTAGCTCAGGATCAATTTTTATTTCCATATAGTCACCGATTATTTTTCTTGAACAATGTTTAACTTAATTTAAGTTATATTTATTATTTGTCCTTTTAATGCTTAGGTGTGTGAACATTATACTGTGAAATCTACTTTTTTTGTTATTTGAACTCAATTTAGTGAATTAATTTAGAAAAATATTTAATCAAATATATTAATGTATTATAGTCTTGATTTTTATTTTAAGGCCATAAATTTTGTTAATATTAATAAATAATAGAAAAAAAGTGATTTATTTTTAAATAAATGCTTTATTGTAATTTTAAATTAAAATAAACTATTATAACTTCAAAAATAAAAAAGAAAAAAATTAGGGGTTAATTAATCGTAGGCGTATAGTAAGGCCAGTGCTCTGTAGAATACCAGTTGCATGTATGGGTATATAACTAGAATTGCTACGAAAAATCCTAATATTGGGATAATCATCACTAAGCTTGAGATAATACTGATTATCATTAATATAATCATTATTACAATATACCAAATTATGTAGTCAACCCATCCAATTTGAGAAATAATATTCATTATTTCGCTGAATCGGAAAGCAGCACCTAATTCACTGTCGTTATATGCCATATTGGCCAGAGCAATGGTTGATAGTAATCCAAGAATTATAGCTACTATTCCACCGATTAAAACAGTTCCACTAATTATTCCAATAAATGCAGTTGGGTCAGTCATGGTTCCAGTAGTAGAAGCTGCTGCCAATGCGGCAATAGATGCCCAGGATCCAATAATTATTATTAATGCTGGAATTAGGAAATAAACGAATTGAACTACAAATACTTTTAGTCCATCAACAAGCATTTCTCCCCATTCATCAAATTCTGGCAAATCCTCTGCACCAGCTATTGATGCTTTTAAGGCTCTAAAACCATAACCCATCGCAAGAAATATGGGCACAATTAAAAAACTAGTCAAGAACATAAGTCCTAATATTATCAATTTTTTCAAGTCAGAAGCAGGATATTTAATTGAATCTGATACTATTTCTCCAATATCCATTTTCATACACCTCCATAGATATTATCAATACAATTTTTGGCATTCGCCATTATTATTTTATGTAATATCCAGCATATAAATTCATTTGTTAGTGTGCAGAAAATCACTTATTTGGGATAAAATTTTATTATACATTTTTAAAGCTAATTTAATCACTTCAATAGCAACAAAACTAAATGATTCAATCAATTTGAAATTGCATGATCATTTTTTTAATTATGATTTTATCAGTATTTGGTGTATTTATAATTAAAACAATTAATTAATCCATTAAATTTAGAAAATAAGAATAAAACTAGATTATATGGTAAAAATATAAAATATAAATAAGTTCATGTTTTATTTGACAGTTTTAGTCTGGATTCAATTTTTCTATTATTTCTTCAAGTTTAGCTAAAGGAGCATCAGTTTTAACTCCAGTAGGCCTATAATGGGTTCTGGAAACTAAAAATCCTTCATTTTCAAGCATTTCCATAACATCTAAAATTGAAGGGGAGCTTATTTTCAACTTTTTACAGACCACATGCAGGTCATAGTATGTGGCTGGCATTTTAGACTCTTCTAAACATCTATTTAATAGTTTTAAAACTTGTTTTTCTTTATTAAGTTCTTTTTCTTCAGATAAACTAACCATACCTTCTAAAAAATCAGAATCCTGTATATGGCCTAACCAGAGAGGCCCACCTACCCTAGTTTTTTCACCACATTCTGGGCATTTATCTGGAATATGGGGGGCCAGACCGTTTATAGTTTTTCTAAATAAGCATTTTTTGCAATGAATAATGAACCCCATATTTTTAAGTGATTCATCTGCTTCTTTAGCTCCTTTTTGGATTTGGAAATAAATTCGCATGTAATGTTCGCTGCTGTGGGAAAATTTGATTACTACACTTTTTTTATACTTAGCAAAGGTCATGGCCACAAAACCGACCAGTATTCTTATTCCATTTTCGTGACAGTATTCTGTTTTCAGTGGAACAGCATTATATTTACGAATACATGGTTCTTTATAAGTTCCACAAAGGGCAGAAGTGTCTGTAGCGGTTATACATAATAAACTGTCTGATTTTAAAGAGTTGGCCACGGAATCAATGAAATATGATGGGGTACCAAAGGGGTCGATGTCTACCACATCAAATTCTCCTCTTCTTTCTCTTAAAGCCATATTAGCATCAGTTTGTGAAATTTCAAGGTTTTCAATTTCATTTAAACTGGCATTTTCCTCTGTGAACTTAATGGCCAAGGAGCTAATGTCATTAACTACTACTTTGGAAACTCCAGAAATTTCTTTGGAGTACCTTATTCCCCTAATTCCACTTCCACCAAATGCATCGCAGACGCTTATGTCCTTTCCTAACTCTATTTGGAATTTTTGTAAAGCTAAAACTGAAAGATCCCGATTGAGTTCCATAGCGGAATTGTAAAATACAGGGGCCTTAGCAGATACTTTATCAAATTCTGGAACTATTATCTTTACTAATCCCTCTTGAAGGTGTTTATTGTTCATTTTAATCACTGAATCGAACTTTATGAGATTTATTTATTATGATGAAAGATAATTTCTTTATATTTCTTAAATGTCCTTTAAATTAATATTAATTTTTTAGTAAATAGATTTCTTTTTGATTATTTTAAATATTCTGATAACTATTTAAAAAAACTATATTAAAAACTTATTAAATATTAGGGATATTGATTTATGCAATATATTGAAATTCATAACTGGAGGCGAAAGATGTCTGATTTTATTTCCAATATCCCATTTCTTAATAATGCTAAATCTGGTAAAAATAGTATCTGGCGATACCTAATAACTATAATTTTATGTTTAGGCGTGGCTAGTTTTGTTGCAGGGGCAATATTAGGTGTACTGATTGTCGTATGGGCAGTGTTTAATCAGGCAGCATTTAATCAGAATTTTGATACGGCTATTATTTATCAACTGCTGGCAAACCCCATATTTATAATATTTTTAGTTGGACTAAGCTTTTCTCTATCTTTCTTTTTTTTAGGCCTATCTTTAAAGGTTTTACACAAGAAAAAGTTTAATTCAGTTATTAACACAGGAAATAAAGTTCGTTGGAGTAGAATGGGAAAAGGTGCTATTTATTGGTTTGCTATCCTTCTGGTATTGGATTTAATATCATATCTAATTGATCCGGGGAGCTTTAAAATATTTTTTAATCTTCAAAATAATTTTTGGATTCTTGCATTGCTGGCTCTAATTGCTTTTCCCATCCAGGCCTCCTTTGAAGAAGTATTTTTTAGAGGATATTTAATGCAAGGTGTCAGCTTAATTGGGGATTGGTCGCCTACAAATCGTTTATTATTATATTTAATGAGAAAAATTAGTTTAATAAGACATTTAGTTTTGGGAATTAGCTTAAACTTATTTGAAAAATTTAAAAAGCCATGGGTAGTTCTTTTAGTAACTTCCCTAATTTTCTCTCTATTGCACTGGTGGAATGGTAGCACAATAATCCTTAGTCTTTCTATTGTTTCGGGGACGTTTATTATAGGATTGATGCTGGGAATCATTGCTATGGCCGATGATGGTATTGAAATGGCCATTGGGGTGCATATAATAAACAATATTTATGTCAGTGTAATTCACAGCTCTCCTGATGGTGGACTGGGAAATTTACCTTCATTAATTGTCAGTCCCTCTGATCCATATACTGCTCCATTGTTTCTGATTTTGGCAGCAGTGGTTTTAATATATTTATTATTTAGAAATCGAAAAGAGGATGTTTTAAGAATTTTTAAAGGATAATAACTTCTAATTTTTAGATAATTTTGAAATTCTTTGTTTTTTCTTTATTTTTTAATAAGCTAATTTAAATTTATTATTTTTAAAAATTAAGATATAATATGTAATATTAAAAAATAAGTAAATATTTAATTATTAAAAGAAATGAATTAAACATATCCATGGATGATTGAGTTAATCTCAACGAAATATTACATGAATAGCTAGGATTAAGTTATATTCAATTGATTATCATTAAACAGATTTAATTAAATTTCATTCAAATTTTAAAACTAGGTGTAGTTATGATACCCATTGCCAACCCCATTATAGAAGACGAAGAGATCCAAGAAGTAGTAGAAGTCTTAAAATCAGGTTTTATTGCACAGGGACCGAAAGTAGCAGAATTCGAAGAAAAATTTGCTAATTATGTTGGAACTGAATATGCAGTCGCGGTCAGCTCTGGAACAACTGCTCTGCACCTGGCCCTTTTAGCTGCTGGTGTGGGAGAAGGAGACGAAGTAATTACCACACCATTTAGTTTCGCCGCCACGGGTAATTCAATTCTCTACACAGGAGCAAAACCGGTTTTTGTTGATATAAATCCGCAAACATACAATATAGATCCCCAGAAAATTGAAAAAGCCATAAATTCTAAAACTAAAGCAATATTGCCTGTACACTTATACGGGCAACCAGCAGATATGGGCCCTATATCTCAAATTGCATCAGAAAACAGTTTGGTAGTCATTGAAGATGCTGCTCAGGCCCATGGTGCTATTTATCATGGTGAAATGGTCGGTGACTTGGGTGATATGGCCTGTTTCAGCTTTTATCCCACAAAAAATATGACCACCAGTGAAGGAGGCATTGTCACCACAAACAATAAGGAAATTGCTGATAAAATACGTATTTTAAGGGCCCATGGGGAAAAAGAAAGATATCAACATTCTGTTTTAGGCTACAACTTCCGAATGACTGATATTTCAGCAGCAATTGGTCTGGCACAATTGAAAAAACTAGATAAATTTAATCAAAAGAGAATTGAAAATGCAGCTTACTTAAGCGAGCATATAAATAAAATCGAGGGTATTAAAGCTCCTTATATCATGAATGATGTTAAGCACGTGTTCCACCAGTACACTATCCGTGTTGAAAAAGGTTCTCGTGACGATTGGATAAAATTTATAAATGAGAATGGTGTGGGGACGGGAATCCATTATCCGATTCCTATTTACAAGCAGGAACTTTATCAAAACCTTGGATTTAGCGATGAATGTCCTGAGGCCGAAAAAGCAGCTTTGGAAGTACTTTCTATACCAGTACATCCTAGTTTAAAAGTTGAAGATCTGGAAAAAATAGTTCAAGTATTAGAAGATGCTAGTATAAACTTCGACTAGCTTATTCTTTTTATTGAGCTTAATTCAATTCTTATTTAATCTTATTAACCTTATTTAGTTTTATTTTCTCTACTTGAGCTTAATTAATATCATTTAATCTTATTTATCCTTTTAATAGCTTTTTTAAAATTAATAATTAATTAATAAGTTTTCAAAGCTTTTTTTCAACAGATAAGACTTTATCTGCCAGGCCTCTATTTTTATCTCGCCTATCATCTATTTTTATACTGGTGGAAACTCTATCAGCACCTTTTGCAAAAACAGCTTCATGGGCCACTTCAATTGCTTTAAAAAGCTCTTGAGGATTATTGGATTCTATTTGGGTACCCATACCAGATAACTGGTATTTGATTCCTATTTTATCCAGTGCATCTACTGCGGCAGCAACATAACTGCTTAAACTAGTACTTTCAGTTCCAATAGGGATGATGGTTATTTCTGCAGTAATCATGAAATTTTATATGTTTGGCCATAAATATAATTTTTATGAAATACCTTCAAAAAGATGAATTCAATGCAAACATCAAAAAAAGGATAATGGACCTAATAAACGAATGGGATCTTATTCAAGAAGGTGAACTAATTGCTTTGGCCCTTTCTGGAGGAAAAGATAGTGTTTTGACTTTACACATGCTCCATGAGTTACAAGTGAAGCTTGACTTTGAAATGGTGGCCATTGCTGTTGATGAGGGCATTGAGGGTTACCGTAGTCATGGTATGGAAGCTGCACAAAAGAATGCGGATCTACTGGGTGTTAAACTATTAACTAAATCTTTTAAAGAAGAAGCGGGTTTTACATTAGATGAGGTTTATTCATTTTTTAAAAGTGCTTGTATGCCCTGTGGCGTTTTTAGAAGAAATATTCTAAATAAAACTGCTTATGAAATAGGTGCATCAAAAATAGCCACAGGCCATAATCTGGATGATGAAATACAATCATTTTTAATGAGTTTTGCCCGAGCAGATCTGGTGAAGTTTTCTAAATTCGGACCTAAACTGGATGTTATTCACCCTAAGCTTATTCCAAGAATTAAACCTTTATGGAATATTCCAGAAAAAGAAGTAGGTATCTGGGCCGTTTTAAATGATATTGAAGTTCATTTTGATGAATGTCCTTATTCTAATCTTTCTCTACGAGCTAAAACAAAGGATTTTTTAAACCGTGCTGAGTCCAGGGAACCGGGAACCAAAAAAGCAATATTGGATTCTTTTACCAAGACTTTTATCCAAAAAAGTTCTGCTAAGAATGATATTTCAAAAAAGAGTCTGGCCAATTTAAGTGGATGTCAGAGTTGCGGTGAACCTTCTTCCGGGGTTATTTGCAAGGCCTGTGAGATGAAAGAAATAATTAAAAATAATATTGCTTGATTATACAATTTTCAGTTGGATTCTATTTAATTTCGGAATATTAATAAATAAAATTAAATTGAAATAAGAATAGAAATCCAATGAAATAAATTTAGGGGCTTATTTTACCTTATCTGCAGTGGTAAAAAAGGTTCCACCATACTTTTCTTCTTGAAGATCTCTAACTTCATCAGAAGCGGTCTGGTAATCTTCTACTTTTTTTACAATACGTCGTGTTTTGACCTTAATGGTTTTACCACAGATACATTTTCTGGTGGCCACACCTTCTTTGGCGTACATACCACGCCCACAGTCGCAACGGAAAATTAAATACATTTAAATCGCCATGAATATATTTATATTTTTTATTAATATTACTTTGATTTTAATCAATAATATCTTATTTTATTCATTAATTATGTTTTATGACAAGCCCAGCAATTTCCCGAATATAGGTAATATAACTTGGGGAATGGTTATAAAACCACCAATCATACAACCTAAATTTGTCCCTACTACTACTAAAAGTACTCTAACTAAGGCATTGGCCCAATAATCTTTAAGACTTTCTGCTTTAGAAAGATTGTGGAGATCATCTGATCCAACATGTCTTAACTTTGCTTCTACTAATCCAGAAAACCATCCTGCAGCTAAAAGAGGGTGAAGTATGGTTAGAGGCGCTGCTATAAATGCAACAATTGCCGATTGTATTTTTGACCCGGATAATAGGGATCCTATTGCTGCAAATCCGCCTACTATTAAAACAAATTCTAAAAGCCCGGTTTTTATATCAATCCCGTTAATAAAAGCCAGAAAAAATATCACCACGAAAATTACAGGAATAGAGAACAATATGATTTTTCCCACTGGTATTCTGGACTTTTCAAGCCTTAAAAGATCACTTATAGGGGGTAAATTTTCAGGATTATCTAGATATCTATTCATACCTGGTTGGTGTCCCGCACCTACCACTGCAATTACATGGTCTTCTTCAATATTCTGAATTCTATGGGCCATGAAGGCATCTCTTTCATCTACCAAGACTTTATACGCTGAAGGAGACATTTCCTTGAAGTATATCATTACTTCATTTAGAGTATCTGCTTCTTTTAGACTTTCAATATCACCTAGTTCTTCATCTTTCTGAAAAAGAGAAGCTAAGAGTCCAAATACGAATTTGGCCTTTTCCATGAAACTCATGGCACTCATGGCCCTTTTGAGAGTTAAATTTATATCTCGATCAATAAGTGCTATTTTAGCTTCAACTTCTTCTGCAGCTTCAATGGCGGCCAGCATCTCCGCTCCAGGTTTAACGCCTAAATCACTACCAATCTTTTTCTGCATATACGTCAAAAGACCGCTGATAAGGAATAATCCAATATTATCTCCTTTGATGATATCAGATACGGAAATGTCAGTTTTCTCTTCTATACCTGACTTTTCCCGCATTAGTCTTTGATATCGCCCTGCGTCGAGTTCTATTGCTACGACTTGAGGTTTATCTTCCAGTATAGCATTTTTAACTTCTTCCACACTTTTTTCAGAAACGTGGGCGGTTCCAATTATTTTTAAGCATTCGCGTATCATTAAATTTCACTTGTAATATTTAGTTTAAATTAATTATTTTGATTTTCAAGAATTAAATTAAATTGTATAAATAAAAATCAAAATATTTTTATCAATTTTAATAAATTTAATATGCCGGTTAATATACTTAAGCCAGCCAGTATACTAATCTGCTTTATATATTGTATAAGATAACTTTTAATTTAATAATAAAAATAATTATTTTAGTATTATTCATATTATTTCTAACTAAACTTCTTTTTCAAATACTGGTTATAATTTAAATATTCTTTGGGTTTAATTGATTATTATTATATTCATTTAAAAATAAAAACATTTCAAAAAAAATATTCTTAAAATTGTTATAGTATATTATATATATTAACTTATTTTTTATTATAACATATATTAGTTATATTAAATATATAATAATAACTTAATATAAAATATATATTAAACATATTTTAATATATTTAGTATAACTCCCTAAAAAGAATTTAAAAATAAATCAGTAATTAATCAGTATTTTTCAAGTGAATGTTCACGGAATATGGCCACATTATCTGAAATATTTCGTTGCAAGCAAAACGCAACATCTTTTTTAAATCCTATTTCAATCAATCTCCGTGCCGAACGTGATCTCAAAATATTATATTCCACTAAATCCTTGTCTTGAACCGCCATAACTGCGGCCTGAGCATACTCATCTAAATTTTCATTTTGAAGATTTGAAATTATTTCTCCAGCCCCTAAAAAATCTTCAATGGCAAAACGACCTTCTACACCAGCCATAACAACTTCTATTTCCTCATTGACCAATTCTTTGGCTGCGGCGGCAACAGCTTGGGCATTAGTAAAACACCCTACCAAAATTTTGGATTTCATTCCTTCCATTATGCGCGTTCCATTGCTAGTAGTAAGTACTAGAGTTTCCCCCTTAAGTTTTTGAATTTCAATAGGTGAATTTCCAGCATCAAATCCCTCTAATGTCGCACCTCTACGTTCACCTGCAATTACGGCCTCCTTTTCAGAAGCGATTTTAATAGCTTCTTTGTGATCAACAACCGGAATAACTTTTTTAAAATGATTTAAAGCCATTGTAATTGTAGTACTTGCTCTTAAAACATCTACCATTATGGATAAATCATTGGAATTAGATTTTTCTAAGCTTAAACTAACTTTCATATTTTCACGACTTTCATATTTGATATATCTTAAAGATGCTTTAAATATTATGAATCTAACAATATATTAGCTAAAAAAACTATAATTTTTCTATAAGATTTGATTATATATTTGGGTGAACTCATGAAGATTGTTACCACTCCCATGTGTGAAGAAATTTTAATAATGGCTGGAATTAATGAGTACATGATTAATAAAGAACCTGACAAAGAGCAGGCTGACTTTGCAGTTGTTCTATCAGAAACGGAAACTTTTATGGACTCATTAAAGGTAAAATTAAATACATTTTCTCAGATACATGAAAGTGTTTTAAAAACGGTAGAAATATTGAATCCCCCCGTATCTAATCAAAATTTAAGTTCAGATTTGTCTAAAAGCATATCTAAAATTTCTCCATGGGCAGATTCTCAACAGAAAAAAATACTTAGTGAAAATAATAGAAAAATTAAAGTCAAAGTTTATTCACAATTTCTTAAAGATATTATAGAAGACATGGGTTTCGACGTAGTTGCTGAAAACCCGGATTTTGTAGTTTTTCCAGATTATTTGGAAAATCAAATTAAAAAGGATGAAGAAATTTCGCATAGTAATGCCCAGCAGGGCCTTTCAAAAAATGCAGAAAATTTCTTTAAAAGCGATAATACTGACATTGATTTTGTAAAATATATTAAAGTTCCTTCACATGGGGATGTTCCCATAAATCCTCTAGAAAGGGCCACTATGAGATATAACTTATTGGAGGGAGAATTATGTATGAAACCCTAACTTACACTGGTGGAGTCCATAAAAATGAAGAAATAAAAGAGCTTATTGAAGATATGGGAGGTTTTGTACTCCAGGAAAATACTCTTCAAATGGACATAATTCTTACTTTAGCAGTACCTCTAGAAGACGTGGAAAAAGTCAAAGAAAAGGCCAAAGAGCTCATGGGAACAATTAAAATAGCGCCCATGGCCGGTACCGAAATTGCAATAGTATCTCCCACCCTGGCCCGCCATCACCTCCCTCATTCGGCTTGTGATATATCTGAATATTTAAGGCGTTTCGGGGCAAAGGATAACATGATTGGCCTGGCTCGAGGGGCAGGAAAAGGAATCTCTAGGATATCTGAGGATGAAAAAAGACTCATTGAAGAACATGACTTAGCGGTATTTGCATTAGGCAGCTTTGAACAATGTATAAAAGATAAAACACATCTTTTTGATGATATAAATATTCCAGTTGTAGTTACTGGTGCTCCTGAAATGGATGTTACAGATCTTCCTGGCGCGGATGCTTATATAAGTGATCTGGGTCGAATACCTCGTAGATTAAAGCGTGGTGAAGATATAAGGGCTCTCCGAAAACTGGTGGAAGTAGTGGAAGATATTCTTGATTCTAAAAGGCGCGACATGGCTCAAGATCCTCCTTTAGTTCCATCAATACTACTAAAAACTGAAATTGAAAATCAGGTTCCAGCTATTGCTGATGTATATTCGCCTACTCCTGTTACCAGTCAACTGGATGGGGTGAGAGTAAAATTAAATTATGAACAATATCATGAACAAATACGTCAAGTTAAGATAAATAAATACTATTTAGATGATATTTCGGAGATAAGTCGTTCAAAAATGTATGATTATATCTTAGTGAAACTTTTAAGTGAAAGCTCAATTGTTTAAAAAAATATTGGATTAAATGTATTAAAATCACCAAAATCAAATAAATTAATAATAATTAGTTAATTAATACTAATTGGCACTGAGTTGTAATCATCTGGTGCATATAAACATATAACTCATATAAATTAATTTATGGGATTAATAATCATGGAAAAGTCAAGAATTTTACAGCTTACGGCATTTGCAGCATTCCTTTCTTTAGGATACTTGGCATTGAACTATTTTGTATTTATTAGCTTGTCCACGTTTTTCCAGGGCATAAATCTAAACTACATTTACCTTTTCATAGGATTAGCAACTATTTCTTTCCCAGTGTCTATGATAGTTGAACAAAAATCATCAAATTTTTTATCTCAAGCAATTTATCTTTTTTCTACAACCTGGATGGGTATCACTCTATATTTTGTGTGGATGATTATCGCGATTTTTCTAATCAGATTAATTATTCCTATTCCATTGGAAGTCGCGGGAACCATTATAATTGGTTTAGTTTCCATAATCACTATTTATTCATTAATAAATTCTTACAATGCACACGAGAAGCACATAAAAATACCTATTAATAAATTAAATTCCTCTATTAAACTTGTTCAGCTTTCAGATGTCCACATAGGTTCAGTTAGAAATTCAGGATTTTTAAAAAGAGTTGTAAGTAAAATAAAAGATATTAATCCTTATGCCGTTTTAATAACGGGGGATCTGGCTGATGGAAGTTCAGCTATTTATGAAAATACTTTTTACCCATTAAAAGAACTTAAAATGCCAATATTTTTTACTCCTGGAAATCATGATTCTTATCCAGGTATAGAAAATGTATTCAAGGCTTTAAAATTTGCAAATGTGCATATACTGGAAAATGATATGATTGAATTTAAAGGGATTCAGATAATCGGAGCAGCATATTCTATGAGAAGAGATAATCTCAAAAACGTTCTAAATCAAATAAACCTTGATCCGGACCAACCAACTATATTGATGTACCATTTACCTTCTGAATGGGAAGCTGCACGAGAAAATGGAGTAGATCTACAGCTATCTGGTCATACTCATTATGGACAGTTTTACCCATTTAATTTAATTGTAAAATTAGTTTTCCCTTATTTGGGCGGACTATACAAAAAAGGAAAGGATCATCTATATGTTTCAGCGGGTACTGGAACCTGGGGCCCACCTATGAGATTGGGATCTCGTAATGAGATTACTATAATTAATTTGATTCCTAAATAATTTTTAAATTGAATTAAAAATTTTCTTATTTTTGAATAAATAAAGTAATTAATTTTTTTCTAATATTTTTTTTAAATGCACTGAATTTTTAGGTGAACCAAAACTTTTTTATATAGTTATGAATATATATTCATAACAGTCAGGCCTAAGAATTTTTCATTTTGAAAGGATTGGATAATATTTTCAATCATTTCCTGTAAACTAATTTCTTAATTTAATTACTTTAAAACTTGAATTATTTAAAATCAAAAGTTACAGAAAATGGGAGGATTTTTTAAATCAGTTTTCAATACTTAAATAAATTTTAAGGCCTTTTTGAGATATACTAAAAAAGGAGGAGATTACATGATAGACCCAAAAAAATACAAATGTTCTGATTGTGGATTTGAATGGTCCAGTCCTCAAAAAGAATATCAAAACTGTCCGGATTGTGGTTCAGAAAACATAAATCTTATTTCTGATGAAAAGAAATTGGGAAAAGATATTATTCCGAACAGTGGTTCAAATAGAAAAGGTTACGGTGGCAGAGGCAGAGGTTCTGGTGCTCCACGAGTTTGTAAATGCACTCAATGCGGCCATGAGGTTCCTAAAATTCCGGGAGTTCCTTGTAGAAATGAAAAATGCCCTGAATGTGGCGGAATGTTATGTGGTTCTGAATAAAATATTTAAATTTAATTTTTTCAAAAGATATCAAGATTATAAAAAGGTGATTTTTACGCAAATTTGTATACCAACAATAGAAAAAGAGGGTTTAAATTCAAATATATCACTACATTTTGGTAAAACTCCCTATTTTGCCTTTTTAAAAGAAAAAAATGGTGAAATAGAAGATATAAGATTCATTGAAAGCAAGGGAAAACATACTGGTGGTTCTATTACACCAGCTGAGATAATATTGAATTCTGATACGGATATCTTAATTTGCGGGAATTTAGGTTCGAAAGCAGTCAATATGCTTCAAAAAAATAATGTTAAAGTTTTTTCAGGAGCAAATGGTTGTGTTAATGATATATTTGAACAATGGAAATCTGGAAATTTAGATATAGCTGATAAAAATTCATGTTCCTCAAAAATGGTGCATTAGGATTTTTCTACTAAATAGAATTTACGATTAGAATTAAAAAAATGAGGGATTGTGTCATGAAAGTATTTTTAGTTTCTAAAATGTAGTTTAGAATCTCTCATCAAGTTCAATTTTTGGAAGAAGTTTGTATTTTTAATTTTCAAGAAGGGATATTGAAATAAGCACTTTCGGTGAAATATGAATAATAAATCTTTAAAATCACTAAAAAAAGGAGAAAAAGCTGCAAAATATTCTGCTTATACTAATCTTTTCTTAGCTTTAATTAAAGGAATTGTGGGGTTTTTATCGGGAAGTGTGGCTTTAATAGCTGATTCTATCCATTCATTCTCTGATATTTTTTCATCTCTGGCAGTTTATGTGGGCTTAAAAATTTCCCAGAAAAAACCCGATCAAAAATTTCCTTATGGCTATTATAAAGTAGAAACACTGGTTTCTCTTATAATATCTCTAATGATAATTATCACGGGATTTGAAATTGCTTTTGAATCCTTTAATGAATTTTTAAACCCTTCAATCATTCAGTTTCCTATCATAAGTCTTTTAACTGCTCTTTTGTCAGTACTCGTTTCGTATTATTTGGCAAAATATAAAAAGAATATTGGTAATGAAATTGGTTCTCAGGCACTTATCAATGATGGAAAACATAGTTTAATAGATGTATTCTCATCTTTAATAGTTTTTATGGGGATATTTGCATCTTATATGGGATATGTCAGTATACAGGGTATTTCCGGAATGTTAGTGTCAATTCTAATTATTTATATTGGGGCAAAGTTAGGAAAAAATGACATTCTGGTTTTACTGGATGCTGGGATTGATCCTGAAAAAGTAGAATTAATCAAAAAGATTTCCTTGGGTGTGGAAGGTGTAGCTGGTATTCATGATATCAAAGTAAGAAGATCTGGCCCTTATATTTTTGCAGAACTTCATTTAGAATTAGAAAGGGGAGTATCAGTTAAAAAAGCCAGTGATATATCTATGGAATTAGAAAAGAATGTAAAAAATGAAATTTATGAACTGGATAGTTTAATGGTACAGATAGAACCCCTTCAAAAGAATTATCAAATAATTGCAGTGCCTTTAGAAGATGATGAAGGACTTTCATCGGATGTAACTACTCATTTTGGCAAAGCAAATTATTTCATGATAGCCAAAGTTAAAAATGGTTCTATTGAAATGTTTACTATTAAAAAAAATCCTGCAGCAACTGCTGAAACTAAAAAAGGAATTAAAGCTGCTGAATTATTGAAAGAAGAGAATGTGGATATTTTAGTAGTTGATCATCTCTCTGAAGGACCTAAATATGTTTTAAACGAGTATTTGGTAGGAATATCCAAAACAAATGGAAACAATCTAGAAGAAATTATTATTTATGCTTCAAAATCTTTTGAAAATAATTAAATCATAAGCTTAACAATTAAAAGATTTAATGAATATTAAGTCTTAACTATTTTTCTTTATGGAATCTTTATACCAAAGAAGTTTATAGCACCAATTAAATCTCTAAACGCTTCTAATTCTTTTTCAATAACATTTTCTCTAGTAAGAGTACTGCTCATTTCTCCATCGACAGTAAGTTTGTCTGGGCCACGGGCCACTAAACGATCTACTCCGTCTTGACTGAGGACTTTTTGGGCCTCTGCGTCATGAACAAATGCTCTTCCAGGGATAATGACAGTTTCTTTAAGTTCCTTTAAGTCAACTGTTTTTAAATCTTCTATGGTAATCAGACAACCGATATCTTTCTCCACGGCATAGACATTTACCTTATCTCCGGCCTCAAGATTATCAATGATTCTTTGGATGTAAGGTGCGGCCACAGAGCTGGTTAAAATAGTCGCTTCTCCAGTTATTTCTGGAATAAACTGTAAAAATACCTTATTTTTGTCTAGAGAAATTGCAAATGGGGCCTCTGTTTCTGGATCACATACTGGTGTTCCTGTAACTCTTAAATTAAATTCATTATTAATTTCACGAACTAATTCCTCGAATTCCTGGATATTATGTGGTTCAATATCTTTGATGAGGGGTTCATTACCTAATATCAATCCTTGATGAGTATAATTGGCAAATCTCATTAAAATCAGTGCTTCTGCACCCCAATCTTCTAACTTAACACAAGTTTCCCTTAAAACTTCGCCATCATTCACACCAGGAATAATAACTGAGGCAGCATGAACCTCACAACTTTCAGAAAATCTTTTTACCGCTTCGAGAGATACTTCGGGGTTAGGATCCGACATCCACTTCTTTCTAAGACCGGCATCAGCGGCAAATAAAGTGAAAGTAACTTCCTCTACCCCATGATTTATGAGATTAGAAGCCATTTGAACATCATCAATTCCTTTTCCACTGGTATAGCCTAGGTGCATGGGAATTCCAAACTGATGAAAGGTAGCAGTTAGCTCTTCCAATTGAGGATAACAACTGACGTCTCCCCCGCCGCTGATATTAATTTTAAGATCACTATCTCTAAATTCACCCATCATCAAGGTGTTCTGTACAGTGCTGGCCACTAAGAATGGTGGTATAAACTCATTTTTAGTTTCTGCCACTCCCTCATCGCAGGTTTCACAACCTACTTTTGCTGGTGAGCAGTTTCTACATCCTAAGGGGTGAGATTCCTTTACTTTTCGGAAATAACAGTATTTACAGAAGCCTCTACAGTCTTTTCCAGGAATACCCCCTACATCTGCTATTACTTGCATGCTATCATTTTGGTTTTTATTAAAATAAATAACTTTGTATTTAAAATTTAATTTATTATTACAATTATTATATTATAATATGGCCCAATGGTGCTATATTATTATAATTTATTTGCTATTAATTATTTAAATTTAATAAAAATCTAATATTCTGCTTTAAAATTAAAACAAAGAGATTATAAATGAATTTTTTTAGGTATTGCTTAGAATTCAATAAAAATTTATTAATAAAATATATGATTCTAAGGCTAGGAATAGTGTATAATCTATTAAAAATAGTTTTTAATTAAATCTGTGTAAATATTCGTGAATTTTTTAAGAATTGAATGATTATAACCTCTAAAAAAAGTATTAATGGCCTTATGCTTAAACTATATAAAACTTGTTAGTATACTCCTTATAAGTCTTTCTACTTGTACCGGAAAGAAAGTTTAATAATATATATTGAACTAAAGGAAGGTTCGTATACTAACTAAAGTGCCAATTGCACTTCCTCAAAGCGAAATTATTTAAAATGCATAAAATATGCAACGTTCATGAGGCGTGTATACGGAAATTAATTGTTAGGAGGGAAAAAATGGCGAAGTTTGATGATAAGATCGACTTGTATGACGACAGAGGTAACCTCGTCGAAGAACAAGTACCACTAGAAGCTCTAAGTCCGCTACGTAACCCAGCTATTAAAAGTATTGTTCAAGGTATTAAGAGGACAGTAGCTGTGAACTTAGAAGGTATAGAAAACGCCTTGAAGGCTGCCAAAGTTGGTGGACCTGCCTGTAAAATTTTAGGAAGAGAATTGGATCTCGATATAGTAGGTAGTGCAGAATCAATTGCTGCAACCGCTAAAGAAATGATCCAAGTAACCGAGGGCGACGACACTAAGGTAGAGTTACTTTCTGGTGGAAAAAAGGCTTTAGTACAATTACCAACAGCTAGATTTGATGCTGCTGCAGAATACTCTGCTGCACCATTAGTAACTGCTACTGCGTTTGTTCAAGCCATAGTCAGTGAGTTTGACATCTCTATGTACGATGCAAACATGATTAAGGCAGCCGTTCTGGGTAGATACCCACAATCTGTAGAATACATGGGTGCTAACATTGCTACCATGCTGGACATTCCACAAAAATTAGAAGGTCCAGGATACGCCCTAAGAAACATTATGGTGAACCACGTGGTTGCTACCACTTTGAAAAACACCATGCAGTCTGCTGCTCTATCAAGTATCTTAGAACAAGCAGCTATGTTTGAAATGGGTGATGCTGTAGGTGCATTTGAAAGAATGCACTTATTAGGATTAGCTTACCAAGGTATGAACGCAGACAATGTAGTATATGATCTGGTCAAATCCAACGGTGCTGAAGGTACTGTAGGATCTGTAATTGCAGATATAGTAGACAGAGCTGCTGAAGACGGTGTTATAGGCGTAGAAAAAGATCTAAATGGATTCAAAGTATACGGAACCGACGACTTAGCTAAATGGAATGCTTATGCTGCAGCTGGTGTAATGGCCGCTACCATGGTAAACCAAGGTGCTGCTCGTGCTGCACAAGGTGTATCATCCACTCTATTATACTACAACGATTCAATTGAATTCGAAACTGGATTACCAAGCGTAGACTTCGGTAGAACCGAAGGTGTAGCTGTAGGATTCTCTTTCTTCAGTCACTCTATCTATGGTGGTGGAGGTCCTGGTATCTTCAACGGAAACCACATCGTAACTAGACACAGTAAAGGGTTTGCTATACCTTGTGTAGCTGCTGCAATGTCTCTTGACGCAGGTACCCAGATGTTCTCCCCTGAAGCAACCTCTGGACTAATCAAAGAAGTGTTCAGCCAAGTGGATGAATTCCGAGAACCACTTAAATATGTCGTGGAGGCAGCTGCCGACATAAAAGGCGACATTTAAATAATCTCACTATTTTCTGGGGGCTTACTAACTAATGGATATGGAAATTTTTCCGCATAGGCTTTTAGGAGCAGATACAACGGAAAGACTATGGAATGACATTTATGATATTAAACTATCAAAAAAATGTTTATTCGTAGACAAAGACTCCCTCCAGCAAATGCCAAGCATCCGACATAAGAGAAATCTATGTCAAAGGAGAGAAAATTGATTTGCTAGTGAAGACGGATGAATTCTTTTAAATTGATTTAGAAGAACCATTATTGATTTACTAACGACAAATATATTAAAAACACAATTGGGAATTTTAAGATGATTGGCAAATGCACCCACGTTGTAGACTGTAGGGAAACAATGGGGATGGGTGAAGGAGGCGGAATAGCTCAAAGGGGCACTTTTGCTGAGTGCGGTAGTGAAATACTGGCTGTGGCCATGTCCCCCGGAAGGCGACATATTACTAAGCCCGTTTGTGAAATAACATTTGCTCTAAGGGAAGCAAATTTGATGACCAGTACTCTGGTGTTAAATGCAGGAGCAGGAGTTCCTCAGGATGCTCCAAGTTCTGGTGCAGGAAGTCTTTTTGGCTTAACTCCTAAGGAGATTGAGCAAATGAAAAGACACAAGGTTCTAGTGGTTCATTTGGGTGGTGTGAAATCTCACATTATATATAAAGCCCGACTGATATTGCGGAATGTTGATAAACCTTGCGTCATTATTTGTGAATACCCGGTTGACTTTGAAGATTTTGCAAAAATAGGTGTTAAAACTAGATTAGTGATGCCTGAAAACCCCAAAACTAAAGGAAAAATAGTTGATATTGTTAGTGGCGTAATACGAGGAGAAACTTGTCCCCAAGAAAAGTTGGATGAGATTATTAGAAAAGTTAAGTTAGCATTAGGAGGTGCATGATATGGCACAATATTATCCCGGAACTACAAAGGTTGCCCAAAACAGAAGAAATTTCTGTAACCCTGAATATGAATTAGAAAAGTTAAGGGAGATCTCTGACGAAGATGTAGTAAAAATCTTAGGTCATAGAGCTCCTGGTGAGGAATACCCAAGCGTCCACCCACCACTCGAAGAAATGGACGAACCTGAAGACCCAATTAGAGAGCTAGTAGAGCCTCTTGACGGTGCAAAAGCTGGTGACCGGACCAGATACATTCAGTTTACCGACTCTATGTACTTTGCTCCTGCTCAACCATTCACTCGATCTCGAGCTTACGTAAGCCGATACCGAGGAGCAGATGCTGGTACTCTATCTGGACGACAGATTATTGAAATCAGAGAAAGAGATCTGGAAAAAATCTCCAAAGAACTCTTAGAAACTGAATTCTTTGATCCTGCTAGAACAGGTGTAAGAGGAGCAGCTGTGCACGGACACTCTTTAAGACTCGACGAAGATGGTATGATGTTTGATATGCTTCGAAGACAAGTCTTCAATAAAGAGACCGGCATTGTTGAAATGGTCAAGGACCAAATTGGTGAAGAACTCGACGAACCAGTAGCTTTAGGTGAGCCATTGGACGAAGAGACTTTAATGAATAAAACCACCATATACCGGGTAGATGGAGAAGCCTATAAGGATGATAAAGACGCTGTAGAAGTTCTACACAGAATCCACGTCTTAAGATCCCAAGGTGGATACAACCCAGCAGAATAATTAGGGGAGGTAATGATTATGGCTGATAAAAAGTTCATAAGCGCATTAAAGACAAAATTCGAAGAATCCCCGGATGAAAAGAAAACCACTTTCTATAATAAAGGTGGATGGAAACAATCTGAGCGAAAAACTCAGTTTGTGAACGAAGGTAAAGCAATAGCTGAAAAACGTGGAATTCCAATGTACAACCCAGACGTTGGTACTCCTTTAGGACAAAGAGCTTTAATGCCTTACCAAGTTTCCACAACCGATACTTATGTAGAGGGTGACGATCTTCACTTCGTAAATAACGCTGCTATGCAGCAAATGGCAGATGACATTAAAAGAACCGTAGTTGTAGGTTTAAACACTGCCCACAATGTTATTGAAAAAAGATTAGGTAAAGAAGTTACCCCTGAAACAATTACCCACTACTTGGAAACTGTAAACCACGCAATGCCTGGTGCTGCGGTTGTTCAAGAACACATGGTGGAAACTGACCCTACTTTAGTAGCTGACAGTTATGTAAAAGTTTTCACTGGTAATGACGAAATCGCATCTGAAATTGACTCAGCTTTTGTTTTGGACATTAACAAAATGTTCCCTGACGAACAAGCTGAAGTATTAAAAGCTGAAGTAGGAGACGGAATCTGGCAAGTTGTACGGATCCCAACTATCGTTTCACGAACTTGTGACGGTGCAACCACCTCCCGATGGTCTGCTATGCAAGTAGGTATGTCCATGATTTCTGCATACAAACAGTGTGCTGGAGAAGCCGCAACAGGGGACTTCGCATACGCTGCAAAACACGCAGAAGTTATCCACATGGGTACTTATTTGCCTGTTAGGAGAGCAAGAGGAGAAAACGAACCTGGTGGTATTCCATTCGGTTACTTAGCAGACATATGCCAATCTTCCAGAGTGAACGCTGACGACCCAGTACGCACAACCTTAGATGTTGTAGCTATGGGAGCAATGTTATACGATCAAATCTGGTTAGGTTCTTACATGTCTGGTGGTGTAGGGTTCACTCAATACGCTACCGCAGCTTACACTGACAATGTCTTAGACGACTTCTGTTACTTCGGTAAAGAATACGTAGAAGACAAGTTCGGTTTAACTGAAGCACCTAATAACATGGACACTGTACTGGACGTAGGATCTGAAGTTACCTTCTATGCTCTTGAGCAATACGAAGAATACCCAGCTCTACTTGAAACTCAGTTCGGTGGTTCCCAGCGTGCTGCTGTTGTTGCTGCTGCTGCCGGAGCTTCCACTGCTTTTGCAACTGGAAACGCTCAAACCGGTCTAAGCGCATGGTACTTATCCATGTACTTGCACAAAGAACAACATTCCAGGCTAGGATTCTATGGTTACGATCTGCAAGATCAATGTGGTGCATCCAACGTATTCTCCATCAGGAACGACGAAGGATTACCTCTTGAACTAAGAGGACCTAACTATCCTAACTACGCAATGAACGTAGGTCACCAAGGTGAATACGCAGGAATCGCTCAAGCTCCACACGCTGCTCGAGGAGACGCCTTTGTATTCAACCCACTGGTTAAAATAGCATTTGCTGACGACAACTTAGCATTTGATTTCACTAACCCACGGGCTATGTTCGCTAAAGGTGCATTAAGAGAATTCGAACCAGCCGGAGAAAGAGCTTTCATTTCCCCAGCTAAATAGGTGTAACGCAAACACCTATTTTATTTTTTTATTTAAAAGTAAGGAGGATTAATATGGTAGACCCTATGATAACAGGATTAGGTGTTGTTGCCCTTATGGGAGCCGCTGCAACTATTGCAGGTGCTGCTGAGGATTTGGAATCCGATGTAGGATCCATGAGTAACCCAAACTCTCAGGTACAACTTGCTCCGCAAATGGGTAATCTTCACAGAATGTTTAACAAGGCCGTTTCTGGTGAACCAGTACAAATGGGTGCCTGGGTAGGTATAGCAGGTTCTTTGGCATTTGTTTTCATGTTTTCTTTAAATTTACCAGTCGTTGTGGCTATAGCAGCCGGTGCAGCTATTACTGCTTTGGTTCACGCCACATTCGCTACAACATCTCATATGGGAAGGATTGTAAGCCAAGCTCAATTTGGCCAACCTTTATACATGGATGTTATTTATCAACACTTAGGCCCAATTGCTGGCCACGGATTCATCGTTACATTTTGTATTGTTGGATTATCATACTTGATGACTTTACCAATTCAAGGCTTAGGCCACCCATTCCCACTTCCAATGCTGGCAGTGCTTTGGGGAATAACTATCGGAGCAATAGGTTCATCCACTGGGGATGTTCACTACGGTGCTGAAAGAGAGTACCAACAATATCCGTTTGGTGGAGGTATTCCCGTAGCTATTCACGGTGATATTGTGAGAAAGGCAGAACTGGGCGCTAGAAACTCTATGGATGTTGTAATGTTCTGTGCAAAGTATGGTGGACCTGTAACTGGTTTTGCTTTCGGTTTAATTGTTTTCCTAAGTTTCTGGATTACTATCGTCTTTGGATTATTTGGCGGTGTAATTGCAGGTGTAGTGATACTATTACTATTGATTATAATCAACAGCAAAGTTGAATCATTTGCCCGAAACAAGTACGGCCCATACATCGAATAATAGGAGGATATAGAATGGACCCATTATTATTAATCGGTGCAATAACTGTTGGCGGAGTCCTAATTGGCGGAGGTGTACACTTCATACCAGTAGGTGGTGCTCCAGCAGCTATCGCAACAGCAACAGGTGTGGGAACAGGTACAGCTATGCTCGCCGCAGGGGGAGGTATGACTGGTCTGATTGCCGCAGCAGCCCTAACTGGACAGCCATTATGGCTTATCTTAGCTTCAGGTGCTATTGGTTCAGGTTTAATGCTCGGTATAACCATGCTTTTCGGTAACTTCATTTACGTTTTTGGTGTAGGTTGTGTACCTGCATCAGCGAAAGTAGATGTTGACCCAATTACTAAACTTGAACAAAGTAAGTTCGTAACACCAGGAACCGAAGGTCACGGAATTCCAACCGTTTGTTATGTAAGCGGAATTATTGGAGGACTTTTAGGTGGAATTGGTGGAGGACTAATTTATTACTACCTATATAATGCACTTGCTGAAACTTCAGCTTTTGCATTAACTGCAGGCGCAACAATATCTATTGCTGCGGCTGCCTTAGCAGGAATTCTTGCAGTAGGTATTTTCTTTATAAATTCTGTAGTAGCTTCCTATAACATAGGTGGTACTATTGAAGGTTTCCACGACCCTAAATTCAAGCGTATCCCTCGAGGATTACTCGCTTGTTTCATAGCTTCGCTGGTAACTGGAATTGTAAGTATTTTATTCATCCAAGGAGGTGTCCTCTAATGTCAGTAGCAGGTGGAGGTGGCGGAGAATCTTCTGTCAACCCTAAACATACCCTAGCACTGGGAGTAATTGGTGGACTCGCAGGTATTTACTTAACTCCAATTAGTCCGGTATTAGGGCCTCTTTTTGCAGCATTAGGTGCTGTTTGTGCCATCGTTTGGGGTGCTGACGCTATTGCACGTGTTGCAAGTTACGGTCTAGGTACTGGTGTACCTTCCATTGGATACATGTCTTTATCTATTGGTATTTTAGGTGGTTTAGGTGGGCTAGCTGGCGCAGTCATCTTTGGTCCATCTCTTGCAATACTAGCACCGCTGTTCGGATTTATCTTGGCAGTAATTGTCGGTACCATAGTTGCTTTAATAGCTAAAAAGATTATTAAAATGAAAATACCAGTATTGGTAAGCTGTACTGCTGAATTGGCAGGCGCATCTGCTTTATCCGTAATTGGATTTTCTGCAGCTATTGCTGGAAGTTATTCCATGGCACTTATCCAAGCATCAGTTATATCAACTGGATTTATAGCACTTCTTTTAATCATGAATACCATGGCTATACAACACCCATTTAACGCTTGTTTAGGTCCGCAAGAAGACCGAACTAGAACTCTTAAACTTGCAGGAGCCGCTGCTTTCATGGCCATGTCTATTTATGGTCTGTTAGGAATGGTTTCCACTCAAGCATGGTGGGTAATTGCGTTAGTTGGTGCTATCGGATGGTTCATATCAATCAGATCATACATCACTGCTTCCCAAGAACAAGCAGCATCGGTTAAATGGTCTGGAATGTGGCCTAAAGAGGAAGAACACTAGGAGGAATCAAAATGGAAATGTTACCTTTAATTAAAATTGCTCCTGAATACAACTTGACTCTTGACCCTTCCACAGGTATGGTTGGAGCAGCTTTAGGTAGAGATGTCGTCTTAGTTTCCTTGGACGCAGTAAATGAACAATTAAATGTACTGGAAGCAGCAGTAGATGATTTATACAATTCTCTAGATCCTACCACGGCCCCTGCAGACTCTTTCCCTGGAAGGGAAGGCGTTTACATGAATGCAGGTAAGCTAACCAATATGGTTTATGGGTTTGTATTCGGTCTTATACTGCTATTAGCTATGCTCCATGCATTCCTTGGAGTACTTTAAGGAGGTATTTAAGTGGCTGAGAAAAAATCACCCGCAGAAGGATGGCCGGTAGTAAACGGGGACTACATTGTTGGAGATCCTGAAAGCCCTGTCGCAGCAACTACTTTAGGTTCTCACAATGAGGACGTAGTTGCCGATGCTGGAGCTGCTATTGCTGGACCATGTAAAACCGAAAACCTCGGAATTGAAAAGATGGTTGCTAACATTGTGTCTAACCCTAACATCAGATTCCTAATTTTATGTGGATCTGAAGTACAAGGACACATCACTGGCCAAAGTATAGAAGCACTTCACGCTAATGGTGTCGACGAAAAGCGAAAAATCGCTGGTGCGTCTGGTGCTATCCCATTTGTTGAAAACATAGATGATGATGGTATCGAAAGATTCCAACAACAATTGGAAATCATTAGTATGATTGACGTTGAAGACGCTGCTGCTATACAATCTAAAGTCAAAGAGTGCATCGAGAAAGATCCTGGAGCATTCGAAGAAGAAGCAATGGTCATAAAAGTTGAAGAAAAAGGTGGAGACGAAGAAGAAGGTGAAGAAGTAAGACCTGTAGCTCCTGAAACTGCTCTAATTGAGGCCAGAATGCGAAATATTCAGACCGAAGTCAAGAACGTCGGTGCAATGCAAAGAATATTTGCAGGTATGTACTCTGGTAAAGTTCAGGGAATCATGATTGGTTTAATCTTCACTTTGACTGTCGGAACTTTCCTACTAATATAAACGAGGTTTTAAGATGTTAATATCAAATAAACCTAATGTCAGAGGAATTAAAAAAGTAGCAGAAGATGTGAAATACCGGGCAGGCCTAATTGGTAGGGACCAAAGGCTATTCGCTGGACTCATAGCTACCAGAATTTCTGGTATGGCTATGGGCTTCATATTGGCCTTAGTCTTAGTAGGACTACCTGTTATATACGTTTTAGTGAAATAAGAGGCATGATAATATGGCAGAAGAAGATAAAAATATTGTACCTACTGTTATTGTCTCTGCAGATGATTTCAATAAAGCTAATGAGAGATTAGACGAAATGGAAGAAAAAGTCGAATTCACCTGGGGTGAAATCTCTCAAAGAATGGGTCAACAAATTGGTAGGGATATTGGAATCCTATACGGAATCATAATAGGATTATTCATCCTGTTAGTAGTATTCAAAGTTGTAGCAATAGGAGCATTCCTAAAATCTTTAGGTGTTTAGGAGGATTTACATATGTTTAGGTTTGATAAAGAACAAGTTGTTATAGATGTCGCTGGTGTCAAAGTCGGTGGACAGCCTGGTGAATATCCAACTGTTTTAGCAGGAACCATCTTTTACGGTGGACACAAAATTATTAGTGATGAAAAAGCTGGAGTTTTTGATAAAGACGCAGCTGAAGCATTAATAAAAACTATGGAAGAAATGTCTGACGTTACTGGAAACCCACATATCGTCCAGACCTTCGGTGCAACCGCAGATGCAATAGTTAAATATCTGGAATTTGTAGGTGAAGTAAGCGATGCACCTTTCATGATAGATTCAACTTCAGCGGAAGCTAAGATCGCGGGTGCACAATATGCACATGAAGCTGGATTGGATGAAAGAGCAATTTACAACTCTATAAACATGGCTTCCGAACAATCTGAATTGGATGCAGTTAAAGAAACTGACATCTCATCTGCAATTGTTCTGGGGTTCAACCCTATGGAACCTGGTGTAGAAGGTAAAATTGGAATCTGGGAAGATGGTGGAAGTGCTCTTGATAAAGGACTATTAGAAATGTCTGATGAATGTGGAATTACCAAACCATTCATGGATGTAGCTATTACTCCTCTAGGTCAAGGTGCTGGACCTGCTTGCAGAACTTCATTTGCTGTTAAAAGTAAATGGGGCTACCCTGTAGGTAGTGGTATTCACAACGTGCCATCCGCATGGGACTGGTTAAGAGGATACAAAAAAGAACACAAAGAAGCATGGCCGGTTTGTGATATCGGTTCTAACATCGTTCAGCAAATGGCTGGTGGTGACTTTGTACTCTTTGGCCCTATTGAAAACGCTAAAATTGCTTTCCCAGCATGTGCTATGGCTGACATATTCATAGCTGAAGCTGCTGCAGATATAGGAACTGAAGCTGTCGAAGGACACCCAATTCATAAACTGCTCTAAGAAGGGATTTCCCTTTCTTTTTTATTTTTTATTTTTTTTACATATTAACTGGATTTTAATTTATTTGTTTTTGGATTAATTTTAATCAAATTTTAATAATCTATTAAAACTTTTTTTTATTAGTTAATAATAACATAATTTATATAGTGGAAAAAGGAAACATTGTTCCGGTGTATGAATTTTCATTATTTTCTAATGGCAAGCAAATGCTAGTCATTAAGCTAAATCTTATAACTTTACATAACCGATTAAATTATTGATGAGTGAAAAAATGTTTAAAAAGATATTGTTACCTGTTATGGGCGAATATATTGACGAATTGGCAGAAAATACTCTTGAAATGGCACAAGGGAAACAAATAGAGGTTATTGGTATTTATGTGATTGATACTTCCGTGCCATTTTTGACACCTTCTAATGTGAAAAAACTCATGAAAGAGGAACTTTCTCAAAGAGGCGATGAAATATTAGCTGATTTGGCCAATAAATTCAATACTCCTTCTACTTATATGATAAACTTGAAAAAATTAATAGTTGAAGGAGACCCTGCCGAAAAAATAGTGGAAATTGCTGAAAAAGAAGATGTGGATATTATTGTTATGGGTACGGGAAAAAGTATTGTTGATAAACACTTGTTAGGTAGTGTATCTGAGAAAGTGGTTCATTCAACTCCATGTTCAATAATGCTAGTTAAAACTGTAAATTAATAGTTGTTGACTTTCAAAAACTATATTATATGGATATTAGAAATAAGTGTTGGTGATCTTTTTGATAGAATTAATAATGCTCATCGGAGCCTTAATAGTTTCTTTAATAATCGTTATTAAATCCGCAGATGTATTTGTGGATAACTTGGTGGAAATTGGGGGGGCATTGGGAATATCTCAAATTATTTTGGGGGTAACTGCATCAGCTATTGGTACTTCTCTTCCTGAATTTGGTTCAGCCATGATAGCTTCTCTATCCGGTAGTACTGATATTGGTGTGGGAGTAGTCATTGGATCTAATATATGGAACATAGCAGGTATTTTAGGGATTACTGCAACTTTTGCTGGAGTTATTAAGACAGAATCAAGAGATTTAAAGCGTGATGGTCTGGTAACCTTAGGAACTGGCCTAATTCTTATATTTTTCATGTTCTTCGGTGATATTGGTAGAATTGCTTCAGTGTTCATGATTTTATTATATGCGGTTTATCTATGGCGTTTAATAAAAGATCAAAAGAAATTTGATGCTGAAGAAAAAGTAAAACAGGAAAAACTGGTGGAATTCGACTCTGAGAAGGAATTTGAATCCAAGACCAAAACTTCCAGAATGGCTTCCATAGATAAAAAAAAACTGGCTTTAGTATGTTTAGGGCTGGGAGGATTGATTGTAGGGTGCCGAATTCTGGTTTACAGTGGGGTGGAACTGGCTAGGATTGCAGGAATTCCTGAAATGATCATGGGTCTTTTTACATTGGCTATAGGGACCAGTATTCCAGAATTAGTGGTCACCTTTTCTTCGGCCATGAAAGGCCTTCACGAACTTTCTCTGGGTACAGTACTGGGCAGTAACACCTTCAATATTTTAATAGGTATCGGAGTGCCTGCTTTATTCATGTCTATTCCAGTTGAACCGTTATCAATGAGTTTTGATGCTCCATTCATGATATTTGTGACGGTTTTACTGATAGTCATTATAAAAGCCGGAGGAAATAAGTTAAACCGTACTGGAGGATTAATTTTACTGGCAACCTATATAACTTATGCAGTATTAAGACTATATGTATTAGCGTGATTAAAATGTATGAGAAGATATTAGTAGCTACCATGGGCGAGTACATGGATGATCTTATTGAACACACCGTGGACTTATTGCATGGGAGAGATGCAGAAGTAATAGGTGTATATGTTGTGGAAACATCTGTTCCCTTTTTAACTCCTAAAAAAGTTAAAGAAATGATGGCTGAAGAGTTAACTAAAAGAGGGAAAGAAATACTGGTGGACATGGAAAAAGCTCTCACGGGACCAGATTATTCAAATATCAAGTTTAAAGGATTAATGCTGGAGGGTAGCCCTGCAGATGAAATTGTTAAAACTGCCGAAAAAGAAAATGTAGATGTTATAGTGCTGGGGACCGGGAAAAGTATTGTGGATAAGCACCTTTTAGGAAGCGTTTCTGAGAAAATTGTTCACCATGCCCCATGCACTATACATCTTGTTAGAACTGCTTAAAAGATTACATACTAATTTATTTTTTTATTTATTTTTTTTTATAGTCTCTCAATGTTCATTTTAATATTATTTATTAGATACTATGGAGTTTATATAAAAATATAATAACTTTTAAATTGTTTTTGAAGATTATTTTCATAAAATTTATATTCTATTTAAATAGACTATTCATATTCAAATTCATATTTAATTAAAAAATTTCAGACTTATCAATTTTCTAAATTTAGTCAAATTGAATTTTAATTAATTGAATTTTTATTCATGTAATTTTCGGGGGTATACATTTGTCATTTTTAAAAAGAGTATTGGGATTAGGACCAAAGCCAGTAATGGCCAAAAGTAGATATATATCAATAGAAGACGCAAAAACGTCACCATTTACAAAGAAAACTGTGGGTTCGGGATATTCTATGAAGCCTGATGTTTATTATATTGTGGCCTCTGTAGAATTGGGTAATACGACGACTAAATGTATATTAACTGCTACAAACCTGAATACCAGCCGTAGCTACTTACTAGATAAGACCGTTAAAATGACCAGGGATATAAGGCCTCCGAAAAAAGGAGAAGAGGTTTTTGGCTCCACGGTATGGGGTGTGGAACTGACCCAGGAATCTGTTTCAGATATGGTTAGAGATACTATATTAGAATCATTAAAACTATCAAAACTTGATATAGAAAAAGATCTGGACTTTGTAGTGCGATCTACAGGCGTTACTGCTGGATTCGCATCCCCACAAGAAGTGGGTAAACTCATTATTTCCTTGGCTAATGGATGTCTTGAAGCAGGAATTCCTCCTCGAAAAATGGCCCCTGCACTTTCAATTGACAGCTTACCAGATAGATTAAAAGAGTTTACTCTCTTAGAAAAGGTCATATTTGATGGGGCGGTGGTTAGTGTTATCCCTCCAACTGGAAAAGAGGTAGTGGCCAATGAAATGGAAGGTGAACTGGTTACTGCGGGTATAAAATTGGGTGCTAAATGGACCAACGTTGATTTCAGAAACCCCTGTGTATCAATGGACTTCGGGACAACATTAGCTGGAAGAATAGTCAATAATGACGAACCCTATGCCAAGACGGTGGGAAACTTCTGTGGTCTGGCAGGAGCAGTTTCTGATGCCATAATTAGGGGTACTGAAAAAGTTGATAAAAGGGGCGGTGCTGCTTTAGATTTATATAATAAAGATATAATTAAAAAGGCGGATTGGAAAAAGTCACTGGTCTATGCAGAGAGAATTCATGAATTTGTGGACATTAGAAAGGTTCCTGAGGATAGAACTCGATTTGGAACGGTTCCTGTAGATCCTGCTGCAGCATATGATGCTGGAACTACATTGATTGGATGTGATATTGGAACCAATGGGGACAAAATAGATGAATTAACTAAAATTGGCCATGAAATATATGAAAATGATGGCATACACACTCTATTTGGAACTTTAGATTATGTGAGTGCATTGATTGTAAAAAGATTAGTGGATGAGGCATTTCAGGAAGGTGTTGTCCCTGAAGGATCTGTTCTGGGAGTTACTGGAAGAGCTGGAATCACCGGTCGAAAACCTGAATTAATACTGGATTATACTAAAGATAGATTTGAAGAATGTCTTTTTGTCTCAGATGCTCTGGCTATGGGTGCAGCAATTATGGCACGTTGTATGAATTCCATTGGAACTCCGCATATTCCAATTGGCGGAAGACAAGGTGGGCCTTGTATACTGGGTCCTAGAAGGAAATTGCAGAATCAAAAATGAGTTTAAGCGTGATTATTAATTTTTTATTTAAAATTATTTCATCTTTTTCTTATTTTAATTTACTTCCTTAAGATAATTATAAAGACATAATATCCGGTATTCTCATGGCAATTGCTCTAGTTATGGCTGGTGGTAAAGGAACTCGCATGAAATTGGATTGTGAGAAACCCCTGGTACAGGTCAATGGAAAATTTTTAATTGATTGCGTAATGGATAATTTGCAGGATTCTACTAATATAAACAATATTTTCATTGCTACTAGTCATCATGTTCCATTAACCGAAGATTATGCAATCAAAAAAGGATATAAAATAATTAAAACTCCTGGGGACGGATATTTAGCTGATTTAAGTTTTTTATTATCCTATTTCGAATCAAAAAATCCTGATGAAACCTTATTGACTATTGGCTCTGATATTCCTGGTGTGGATGGAGAATTAATAGATTTTATTCTAAACGAGTACCGATTAAGATATAAAAAATCGCAAAAACCAGCTATGTGTGTGGCAGTTCCTATTGAAATTTTTGAAAAATATGATTTAGAACCTTCTATTGTTCTTGAAGGCATAGTACCCTCGGGAGTAAATATATTAAGGAGTATAAACAAGATACAAGATGAGGAAGTTTTGGAAGTTCCTAAAATCGAACTTGCCTTAAATATTAATACTTGTAAAGACATGAAAGTCTTTGAAAAGTTTTTTGGTGATAATGATGGAAGAAAGGAAACTGATTAAAGGGGAAGAAAAATTCTGGAGCGAAATTAAAGGATACCAGGTAGCTACTAGCAATGCAAGAATTTTAGGAGAGCTAGAAGAACTGGTGATTAATGATAAAACTGGAAAAATCACCGATGTTGTTATTAAAGTGGAAAAAGGCAGAAATGTCAATGTAAAAGGTTCTAAGAAGAAAGGAGACTTTTTACTGGTTCCATTCGGCAAAGTTGAAAAAGTAGGCGAATTTATAATAATTGCTGAATAAACTCATTTTTCCCGTTAGTAGGTGTTTCACCTTCTTCCTACCTTAATATTGTATAATAAATTTAATTAATGACTATTTTATGATTTAATATTTTAATTAAATTATTCTCTTTTAATAAATATTTTAAAATATTAATCTAACTTCATAACTTTTCAATTATTTTTCAATTAATCTAGTTTAATATTTTATCAGTTATTTTTATAAACAAATTTTTAAAATTACTTTTTGAGAAATGTTAAAAGTTATTTTTCTATTTATAACAAAAAATAAGAAAATAAAAAAAGGATTTAAGAAGTTTTTTGTTTTATTAGAAAATTAAATTCCCTGTAAACTAGCATCTAACATTCTTTTGGTTTCCGAGGCCAGTTCTGGTGGAAGACCAGTTATATCCATGCTTAAGAATCCTCTTACAATCATTGAAGCGGCTTCTTCTTCAGTTAAACCTCTAGATGTGAGATATAAAACTTCTTCTTCTGCTATTTTACCCACTGCTGCTTCGTGAGACATTTCGAGTTCAGTAGCACTACCTTCCAGCTCAGGAACAGCATATATCATGGAATCGTCAGATAATACCAGTCCATGACATTCTAAATGTCCTTTAACATTTTGTGTTCGGCCAGCTAAATGACCCCGAGAGTAGATTTGGGACTGGTCTTTGGATACCGCACGTGAAATCATTTCTGCTTTACTTCCTTCACCTTCTAAGAGTACTCGGGATCCCATATCCAGTACAGAATCTTTTTGTCCACCTAAAATTGATTGGAAAAGAACTTTTGAATTGGTACCAGTACAATATGCGGTAGGATAAGATTGTATGCTTCTAACAGGGCTGGTTAAGATATAATTACTGATATAAGTAGAGTCATCTCCAACCATTATTCCAGTACGCGGCCTTACATCTACTTGCTCGGCCCAGTTGTGTACCATGGTAAAGGTAATTTTAGCTCCTTTTTTCAGGTAAAATTCGGACACACCCACGTGCAGGGCAGAACTTACGTCTTCCCCGGTAGCACAACCGGTAATAATGTGAAGTTCTGAGTTTTCTTCGGCAATTATCACGTTGTGTGCGGTTTGCATGACCTTCTCGTCACCAATGAACATACATGCTTGCAGAGGGAAAACTTCTTTGGAACCAGGCAATGATCTTATAAAGTATCCGCTTGGGCCTTCATTAGCTTCCCGAAGAGCGGTCTGGGCGGTGTATTTGTCAGTATCTGGAGCTACTGATTTCCACATGTAATCTTTTAACCAGTTGTATTTGTCCAAAGCAACATTCATACCCATTATTTCCACTGATTCAGAGCCACAGGTGCTGCAGACTCCTGTTTGATCCACCTGAATGAAAGTCCCAGATCTTTCCTGCTCATTAGGATCTACTCCCACTTTGAGTAAAGTGTCTTGGACTTTTTTAGGAACTTCATTGGCCCGGCTCACTTTTTCATGGTCACCGGCTTCTTCTTTTATGAACTTTTCCAGGTCAATGTCTTCACCGTAAAGGGCCTTTTTTTCCTTAGCCTTTTCAGCTTTTCCTAGTGTATCCCGCAACATTGTACACACCCTTTGAATCCTTCTTTCCGAATGTCTTCTATAATTTCACTGGGGTTTCCAGAACAAGCAATTCTACCATCCATTAAAACATGAGCAGTGTCTGCCTTTACAAAGTTAAGGATATAACCTAGGTGAGTAATTAAAAGACCAGAGTTTTTCCTAAGTCCAGGTTTCTTGTCCTTATCTAACAATATGTTTATCTCTTCTGCCAGGAGTTCTACATTTTCAATGTCCACTCCAGAGTCAGGCTCATCAAACATGATAAAATCAGGTTTTTGTGCAAGAAGCTGCAATATCTCGGATCTTTTAACTTCTCCACCAGAAAATCCTAAATTAACATCTCTGTCCAGAAAATTTTCGTCTAATTTCATTTTATAGGCTAGTTCAAGCATTTCGGGACTAAGTTCTTCATCTTCAGGGTTTTGACCACTTTCCACCTTTAAAAGGTCCATTAAACGGACTCCTCTAATGGCTGGAGGGTTTTGAAAGCTCACGCCAACGCCTTTTTTAACCCTTTCTGTAGTATTAAGATTGGTTATATTTTCTCCTTTGAATAGAATTTCTCCATTAGTAACTTTATATTTAGGAAATCCTAAAATTGTCATAAATAGAGTACTTTTTCCGGAACCATTGGGGCCCAGTAGAACATGGGTTTCTCCCTCATCAATATACAAATCGATATCCTTTAGAACTTTTTTTCCACTTACTTCAACTGCCAGATCGGTTATTTCCAATAGCAGTTTAACCACCACCTTTAGATTTTCGATGAAATTCAATTAAATAGAATTCAACGATATATAGTATGGAATAAGTTTAATAAATAAATATCATGAAAAAAGTTTAAATTCATCTTAAAAGCAAAAAATTAGAATGAAATTGAAAAAAATGATTATTTTGCATTACGAAATAGAAATTTTTATTTAATTAATTTCAAGAAAAGTATTTGGGATATTTTTAAGATAATTTGTAATTATTATTTTATATATTTTAGACTTTAGGCTAATTTCAAATTATATTTACCGAATATTATCATTTATCTATTTTAATTATTTCTTTTGAATTTATAGCATCGAATTGGCCTGTAATAAGACATTCCAACATGAATAGCACTTTTTCTATCCCTGATTTTTGCCTTTCAAAAATTAGTGAGGATTCACAATTTCTTAAATCGCTGTGAACGTCAGAAGTACTCAAAAGAATGTGTTTGTCATCACAGACAGCCAGGCCTCCTTTTCCCACACCGGCTGTGGTTCCCACACCCATATCTGATTTGCAAATTTTTTGTACGGATTTGGCCATTAAAACAGCCATTTCAAGGTCTCCTTCTTGATCATAGATTTTTATATCATTAATGGTTTCTAAAGGTTCTGTGGGATCAAACCTTAAAACATTTTTAACTCCATTAATGGTGGGTATAAACATCCCGGCCACTAATGACAAATTAAAATCTGAAGAATTCAGATTCCAAGTGTAATTTTGAGGATAACCTTGAGAAAATGAATGAATTTCCTGGGCCACTTTTCCATGGGTGAAACATTCAGCAGTTGCTATTTTTATTATCATTACATTGTGATAAGATTTTTAATCTATTTAATTTTTTTAAAAATAAACTAAGTTCTATAATAATAATGCTAATAATAGTAATAAAATACATAATAAAAAATACTAAAAATAGAGAATATTGCTAAAAAATGAACTATTAAAATTAAATATTAATTAAGAAGCATAAAAAATATTAAATTAATTTAAGTCAATTTAAATCAACCAATTAAATTAAATACTGATTATTTTTCATTATTTTTCTTTTCCAGAAGTTTTAAAACTTCTCTAGTTATAACAGCAGAAATTCGATCTAAGGTGTAAGGTGTAACTGGCTCCCAATCCCTAATTAGCTTTCCAGTTCCTATTAAAATGTGGTTTTTTGTTATTCCTTCATTTTTCAGGAATTCAACAATGGGATTGTCATTTTCCAGCTCAGATATATTATTAACAATTATTTCTTCTTCACCTATTCCAAAAACACCTGCAGTACTGACTGTTAAGGCACCATTGGCATGAGCATGTTTGATAATTTCTGAAGTTGTTTTTAATGTGTCTCCTCCAGCAATTTCAATACAAACTACATCTCCTTTTATCAATTCAATGTTTTCAGGGCTTATATCTAGGGTAATGGGAATAATTTCTTTATTGAATCCTGCACCGGCCAATCTTTTAATGAAATCAACTTTATATTCACCAATTTCAGCCCCATACATTCTAAAAATCAAATCATCGATTGAAATTTTTTGACCATCTATGGCATAAACTGTTTTTGGCCCACCTCTATGAGCTTGTATTAAGTTTAAAGCTGTTCGTAGCCCCAATCTTCCAAGGCCTACTAACGAAACTTCTCCTTTAGGAACTTTATTCTTTTCCAGTTTTGCAATGTCACTCATTTTTACACCTATTAATTCAATTTACTATAATAATTTTATTTATAATTCCTTAATCAAATAATATATAACAATTGTTATTTTTTATAATACTTAACTTTTGTGAGTAATAATGTCAATGAATTAGCATATCTGTGAAATATTAATATTTAAATTATACTTTTGAATTATTTATCTGAAATGAACTTAAATTTAGTATCCCATGGAATTCCAGTATTAAAAACATCAACTTCAATTCCTAAGTCCTTAATTAACCGGGCCAGATCATAAAGGCCAGGTATTTCACTAGCGTGATGATTCACATCAATTAAGTTTATTCCCAGTGCTTTGGCCATAATAGCTCCAGGATGGGTAAGATCTCCAGATATATAAACTTCAGCGCCTCTGTTGTGAGCTTTTTTAATAAAATTTGGATTGAGACCAAAACCAGAGACAACGGCTACTTTATTAATTTTCATTTGAGGATTATTTAGAAATTTGGATGTTTTAACTGATTTAATACAATCTATATTCAATTTTTCCATAACCCGGGCTTCCAACTCTTCCAGGGAAACCGGCCCATTAAGAGGACTCCCCAATCTTCCTAGCCCTGTTTCAGGATCTAAAACATCTAAAACTTTTATTTCTAGAGTTTCTGCCAGTGAGTCACAAGCACCCAGGGTTATTAAATCCCAGTTGGAATGAATGACATAGGTAGGAATCTCTGGTTTAATAATGGGAGGATGATGTGTTATCAACAAATCATAATCTTCATAATTAATTTTTAAATTACTTATTTTTGAATTGTTTAAATTATTGGAAAGGAATTTTAGCTCACATGAAGGAATATAATCCATTAAAACAAGAACATTTTTCACTTGAATATCATCTGGAGTTTCAGAACCGATAAAACCAACTTTGTCTCCTTCTAATGCAATATCCAAAGGAATTATTTTTTCAATTTTCTGAAAAAGCTCTGCTGCGTTCATATTATCTCCTAATCTTCATTTTTTTTCCCAACATCTTCTTTAATAGTCACTCTAATTTTCGTCAATTGTTTGGCTAGAATAATATCCAGATCCACAGCTTTAATGGAAGATACAACCATGGCGGGCCTTTGCAGAGTTTCTAGAAATTTTTCTGTATTTTCTTCTTTAAAAAGAATTCTTTCATAGAAATCAAGTGATGCCACAGCATATAAAACTCCTTCTTCTTTTAAAACTTCTTCAAGAGATTTTCTGAGCACATCCATGGTCAAAGTCATGGTTCCTGATGTTTTGGACCCTAGTCCTGAGGTGAATATTAGGCCCCGATGATTTGCAGAACTGGCCTTAATTCTTTGTTCAGTAAAATTTTTGTTTTGAATCAGATCATCACTTCCATCAGAGGAAGGATCTTCAACTAAAAATACTTCACATGAATTTAATTCTTTAATCTGATTAACATCAATTCCACCTAGGCCAGTGGTATCTATTACCATATCTCCAGTTTTCAAGTGGCCTAAGTCAGTTGAAAAAGAGATTTTAGCATTATTAATTTCATTAACAGCACTATCTTTAGATTCGACATCCCATAAAGTATATAATAATTTTTTAAGGTGAGGGTAAATATCTAAAACTTTAACTTCTTTTATTTCTTTCCTTTGAACTAATTTTTGAGCTAAACTAGCCCCGGTTAGATAAGTGCCTACAACCACGGGCCTTTCTATTTGAACTGGCAATGAATCTATCCATTCATTAACTGCATCACTCTTCTTACCAGATATAATCTTAATAATGTCCCAAATAGTTAAAGATGAGTAAGATGTAGTCACCATAGAGGTTATTCCCATTTCAAGTTTCGGTGAACAGTATTTTTGTTCTTCTTTCTGTTGAAATGGATTTTCACAGTTATCCTTTTTTGGATTATTTTCGTAATTCATAAAATCAACTGTAATTAGAGTAATTTTCACTTTTTAAAACCTATTCTTTCTAAGCAAATAGTTATTTCATCTCTTACAGCATCCTTAAGGTCTTTATTGTGTACTACGTGGGATGGGGATGTGGTCCCTGTCAGAATACGCCCTTTAGAATCTAAAATAACCATTAAAGAACCTGATCCCGGAACTCCTAATCGGCCACGAGCTATTACTAAATCACAATCATATAAATCCAGTGCCATCTGGGCTTTAGTGATGGCGGGCATTCGAGATAAGTCTGCAGAATTAGTGTGGAATTTCAAATGTTCTGCTTCTGACAGTTTAAATTCATTTAAAACTTCGTTTATTACATTTACTTTTGCCTGATTCCAGTTAGGCACAATAATTCTTTTAGAAGATGTTATATAATCTTGAATGGATTCTATCTCCTCTAACTTATCTCCTCTACGAGTTCTGTCCACAGATTCTTTATAAGCAGCTTTTATCAAATTTTCCAGGCCCATTCTATCCCCACATTATTTATTTATTATTCTATCTTCTATCTTACGATTATTAAAATCATAAAAAATCATTATTTAGATTAGCATTAAATTGTATATTATTTAATTTTCTATGCTTTAGATTAATTATGTTTAGATTTAATTATAAGTTATTTCATGTGTAAATTTTACTCAGATACTTATCATTTAATTTTTATTTAATTAAGAGGCTGACTCATAATTTTTTTTGGTTTTTGGACTTTTTTTTGGTTGAGTAGATGTTTGTTTTTATGTTGGTGTTGTTTTGTGTGGTTTTTTTTGGTTGAATATTCTTTTTATGTTGTGTGATATGCATATTAGGTTGTTTTCTGTGATTGTTTGTTTTATTCCGCGCGTGTAGT